>NZ_CP178435.1:0-144401 GCF_047226435.1 Curtobacterium poinsettiae
TATGTTGACAACTCCTTTGACCAATGCGAATAGGCCAGCTCGTGTACGGGCATCCCGACGAGTGCCAAGAATTCATTCGGGAGGGCCGCGGTCTATCCCGGCATCGTCACGTTGCGGGACGGTGGGACAGGCCCCATGGTCGACTACCACCGGCCTCTCGCGGCACAAACGCAGTGGATTGGTGCCCTGCGTGGCGCCGGATGGTCCACCACAACAGCAATTTGTTTGCTTAGTCTAGAGCTAACTGGAATCGACATTCACTCCGACTGACCGGCAACGCGTTCCCGCGACTGGTCGTTGAGAATCGTTGGTCCATCCGTAGCGTCGCGGACCGCTTGCAATGTTCGCAGCCCACTGCGGTGAAGGTGCGGGGGGAGAAAATTGGTCGGAAGCGCAGCGCCCACGTCTCCCCGTTGAGCTCCGCCGACGAGTCGGCGGGTGCCTCGTTGGAGCCGAATGCTTGCTCGATGATCTTCGTGTCGAGCAGCAGGCGGCGTGGCAACAGTGTGACGCTCTTCCGTGCCGAGCTTGGTCCCATTGGCTCACCGTTTGCGGCAACCAGTGAGCTGCCCGTGCGCCCGCAGAACAGGCCCCACTGGCCGGGCTCGAGTAGTGCGGTCACAGGCCGCCCCCGACCTGGACGACGGCGCCGCTCATGTACGTGTTCTCGGCGGTGTGGACGATTGCTGCAGCAATCTCGTCGACGTGTCCGAGACGCTTCAAGGGAATCTCCTCGACCATCGCCTCCCGTTCTGCTTCCGGCATGTTCGACATCATGTCCGTATCAGTCGCACCGGGGGCTACGACGTTGACTCGGATGCCCTGCTGTGCATGTTCGCGTGCGAGGGATCGAGCGAACGCCTCGATCGCGCCCTTCGACGCCGTGTAGTTCGTCTGGCCAGGCACGCCGTATTTGACGGACATTGAGGACAGCAGAACGATTGAGCCGGACCGCTGCTTGAGCATCGGCCTCAGAGCGGCCTTGCTCGCCAGGATCGGGCCGATCGTGTTCACTCGAAGCACCTCAACGAGGTCCCCCTCGCTCATCCGCATCAGGAGCGTGTCGCGCGTGATGCCGGAGGCGATCACCAACACGTCCAGCCGCCCCAGCTCGTCCAGCGCCGTCCGCATCCCATCCTTGATCGAGGTTTCGTCTCGGATGTCGAGCTCTACAGGCACGACACCATCCGGAATTTGCCCGCCCGCGCGGTGCGTGCCTGCGACCTTGTAGCCCTCGGCGAGAAGCCGTCGAGCGGTTGCGGCACCGATTCCGCGGCTTGCGCCGATCACCACAGCGGTTCGGCGTATGGACTGATCTGTCTGGGTCATCCTGTTACTATTCCACGGACTTGTACCCCTCCGGCGGACGCCAGGGGCGGTGTCCATCCCTTTACCGGTTCCTACCGAGGAATGTTGATTCCCTGCCTACCTGTCTCTCAGGACGCCTGACGTGACCCGTGTCCTCCAGCGCGCGATCCTGTCGAAATTTCGCCCGCAGCGAGCGTGGCCGTTGAAAACGACTTGCTCCGTGCGGAGGGTGACAAGCTCCGCGGCGTCGACAGCGCGAAGGCGATCTCCCACAATGCTATCGACGACTGACTGCCCGGCATCCTTGCCGATAACCACAAGCGTGCCAGAACTTGATAAGTCAAAGCAGAAAAGTGTGGTCCCCGTCAGCGTGTCGCACGGTTAAGGGGAGGGGATACGCCGTGCTGGAGCACATGCCACCGACGAGTGCAGGGATCAGGCGCAATCGCATGCCACAGGGGGTCATTGCCGCGCGGTCCGATTTTGTGCTGCGACCCGAGACGCAGGAGCGTACGTCGCCGCCGCGCGAGGATCGGGCAACTTCAGTGTCTCGCTCCACCTCGAGCCCCCCGCAGCCCGCTGCACCGGGCATCGTAGGTTCCTGTTGCTGTCACTACCCAGTCAAAGGCCACTTCCGTTGGCGTATCCAGGGACGCTCGAAGACGAACGTGGTGATACCTTGGCCAAATTCTGGGACAGAGGGAGGGGGTTCTTCGCAGATGGAGGTATCACTACTTTCGCCGCGATGCTGGACGACGGCGCTTGCTTCCGCTCCAGTGCCTTCGCTGCCGCGCGGCCAGGCGAAGTATCGCTTCACTCCTCGCTACCAGACCTAGACTGACGGGAAGGGCGAGCTGTTAGACCCGACCCTTGCGAGGGAGAAAGCATTCGGCTGTCAAAAGCCGGGACGAAGCCATGACCGCAAACTACGTGCACGGGTTGCCTCGTCCGATCACTAGTGACCGCGCGCTGGCGTCTCGGTACCTAGACCGTCTCCGATTACGTCCAACTCACAAGTAACTACAGCCGAATCTCGCCTATCAGTCACGGCCCCTGCTTCACAGGGGGCCGATTGGTAGCCAGTGACCAGTTCCTAACACTGGTGTTAATGTCACCTGATCCACCTGCGGTTGCGTTACCAACATAGCAGCTTGGTCCGTTGTACGAAACAACGCTAAAATCCGTGTTCGCGGGTAGAGGGATCCGAACAAAAGGCCACCGCGTCTGTCCGGGATTGTAGGGACGAAGAGTGACGCAGCGCACGGTTGTCTCGTCCTTCAGAACCCGGAAGGACTGTAGGTCTGTTTTCACGTTCCCAACCCAATGCGTCTGAAACTGGACTTCAACGTAGTGACCTGCGACCGCCTGAGCAGCCGATTGCGGGACGATCCCTGACAGGACCGTAACGCCTACTATGATTCCAACTCCGCAAATCCGCGCCAACTGCGAGCGCGGCGGCCAGGCGTCAGCGGAAAATGGGAAGATGGCCATCGCGATGAACCTTTTCTAGACCGACATTTGAGCCGCGAAAACGACCTGATTATTTCAGTCGAATGCGAAACTGCGCAAATTTATTGAGGCGAGGGGCAGGGGTTGCGATACCGTTCGCCCAGCCCCAGTTTTTGTTGTCTTCGCCGTTGCTAACGTTCGGTGATTAAACGCCTGGACTATCCGCTTCGCGCTTAATAGTGACGCCACGGGCATTCCCGGAACGGCCCTACCCGATTCCTGATAGGGCCGTTCCTATTCATCGTGCTGAGGTTCTTTTGATGTAAGCCCCGAGAGAGGCGACCGCTAGGCGTGCTCCGCTTTGCGATGACGTGGATGACCCAGCGTAATGCGAAACAGTGCGACGTGGTACGTAATCAATCACCTTTCTCCCGCTAGAAGTTGATGCGCCCACCCGATCATTCTTCGATGTCAGGTGCTAGAGCCCATCCTGCGTCAGAGCCGGCGTCGGATAGTGAGAGTGGATTGTCTTCATCCTCTGCAGACGGAATATCCGCCGGTCCAAGTGTGTACGCATGCAGCTCCTGCATCACCTGACGCATCGGTGTGTAGTAGAAACCGTAACGGGGAAGCCGCTCGGTCCCCAGGCCTGACGAGATAATACCAACAAGGTGCCGGTCGGTCGTGAGAGCCGGCCCTCCTGAGTCGCCTGGGGCAACGCTATTGATTCGATTACTAGCGGCTGCCAAGAGGTGCTGGTAAGGTCCTTGATACATCCCGGGAACTAGGGTCATTTTGCTAAATAGGCATTTGACGCCGGATCGCCAAGCACTGATGCAGAATCGTTCATCGTCAGGTGCGTCCTGCCACCCACTAACAGGCATACGCGCCTCGCCCCCACCAGCCGAGACAAATACTCGGTTGTTAGCGAGGGGCCTGTAGCGGGGGTGTAGAACGCAGACTTCTGGGTGACTTGAACCTACGCAAACTGCCCGCATGTTCTCGGGCTCCGGGGACACCCTAACCAGCTCAATATCCGATGCAGCTGATTGCCACACTACGTTTCCGATCGATCTCGCACCTACATGGATGCTCGCATACATAGGTGCGCAATGTTTAGCGATCACAACCCATCGTGTAGCACGCTGATACGGTGTGAGCCGTGAATACCAAGCGGAAGGAATGAGAACTGCTCCCGCAGAGCATGAACCGTATGACTCCGGTCCCAATACCTTCGACCCCGAAATAATCGGAAGTACCCCCCGGTCTGGATTCTGAGGGAGAACAGGTTCAACTGCGGAGGCGGCTTGGTTGCCGACGCACGGCGCAATAATCACCATTGCGGCATTGATGAAAAGAAATCCAGCTAAAAGGGATCGAGCCCAAAAACGCTGCTTCACCCTTCCAGTATTAGATCGTCTACCTTCATTGATCGACGTGCTAATGAATTTCGGCAACTTGCTACTTCCTTTCTCAGACGCCTCAGTCGGCAGCGTAACTGTCAGCCAGCGGGCACCGAATATCGATCGGTGCGAGTGGCCCGAGTTAGGTTTGAACGTCCGGCGGTAACGCTATAGCCCGCTCTGCTCTCACCTTGGCTACATTCGCGCCTTGGGGCCGCTGGCTTCGAATCTAGCGGCTGGTTGCGCGTGTGCGAGTCATCGGGGCGTGTTGGCTAGCTCTTATGAGCCCGACGAGCGGCTGCTATGTATTTCGAGAAGGTCTCGCGAAGCGCTTCGGCGTGGCGGTTAGTGAGCGTTATCTCATAATCGTTGCCATCGAAGGAAAAGGGAATGGTGCGGCCGCTTTCCTCGGTGATCGGCTCTTTTGTAATGTCATCGATGTGCTCTGTAGGGGAGTCCTTTTGCATCGTTCCCGCGTTATCCTCGTTAAGTTACAAAAATAGCCTTGTCTAGTAGTGTAGACGCCTCGTTGCCCCGGCCATCGCGTTCGGTTCAGATCCACGGCCATTGGCGTGAAACCGTTGAGCCCCGGTTAATCGCGAGCCAGCCAAAATACTCGCTTTCCGTGATTCGTGGGGCATTGTAGGAATGCGAGCGTTTCACGAGCCGAGGGGTCCCGATGCTGGCTTCTCTGCTAGATATAACCGATCATTCAATTAGGCGGGGCAATCTCGTATGAGCCCACGGCGCTCAGGGCTCGGGAAGAAGGAATGTAGCCCATGAGGCCCAGAAGCGGACCGATGCCTCTCGTTACGATAATCCCATAAAATTGGCCATTTGCTCCCACAACAGGACCGCCGGAGTCGCCGGCAATTACGCCGATACCCTGTGTGTGCGAGGCTGCTGCCTCTCCTGGTGCGAAGCCTGTCCGAGGGGTAGGCGCGGTGGACCACGAACAGTTCACACCAGTCGAGGAGCCACTCGTACAGAAGCGTTCGTCTCCACCCGGGACGGAAGAAGCTGTCATCGGGATCGTCCGGGGACGGCCGTTCGGAGCCAGAAAGACGCGGCCGAATGCGCGCGGATATACGTGCTCGACAATCGTGCATCGATGGACTGAACCGGGCTGACATACTACTTGCCGATTGAAATTCGGATCAACTTGCACCAGCTCAAGGTCATCGGACGGGGCGGTCCAGATGACCTTCCCAACACTCTGACCGCCCACTTTGATGTCCGCACCATCTGGAGCACAGTGCTTCGCGATGAGGAGGTAGCGCTTCCCGCGGGAGAATGCTGTCAGTCGGCTGAAAATGGATGTCGAACGCAGCACCGCTCCGACGGTGCACTGCCTCATTCCCGGCACCTCTAGTCTGGTTCCGGCCACAATTGGTAGCTCGGATCGCAGGTCCTGCGCGCTCGCAGGGCTCGCGCCGGTCAGAGAGACTACCGTACCTACGAGAAGCAGGGTGCCGATAGCGGAAAATAGCTGACGACGACGTCGCGATTCTTTTGGCATCATAACGCTCCTCGGTCTTGCTGCTAAGTGAGTCGAGCTGAGTTAGGCTTATGCGATCTGTGCGGGCACGTGCCGCGTCCCTGCCTGCTGCTTCCTTTTACGGGAGCGAGACCAGTCAGGGCCGCCGCGTGACTCATTCGAGTTCGCTGATCCGTTAGTGGCAAGGGTCACAAGACGATCGTCTGACGAAGATAGCGCGAAGCGGTTTCAGAGGCAATGAGTGTTCTCTCAGAGACGACCAGTGGGCTCCTCATCAAGCACGAGCTACGAATGCTGCATTTGCGATGCTTGAGAATTGCAAGTATCGTCGTGGCTGCAGGAGCGAGTTTCATCTATGTGGACAACTGTAAAGCCCTAGAAGCAAGCCTTCCGGTCGCGGGCTGCGAAATCGATTGCCGTACTCGGACTTGCGATCTCAATGATCGCCAGTACCTCCGGCGATAGGATGGTCTTGACCGGTCGGGGCGCGGTTGTGCGTAACTTCTGTGTGCCTGTAGGAGCGGCCCGCAATCGCTGACCTGATCGAGTTCTCTCGAGCTCTTCCACGCGGCCGGTGTGGTGGTGTGCGGAAAGGTAGGCAGGTTCTGTGGCAGTCGCACTCAGGGAAGCTGTAAATTGGCGCATCTGCACTGTCAGTCTTCAAATCTGCGTACGAGTATGGGGTGGATAATGTTTGGATGCTACGACTGGCCCGTTGCTGCCGCGTTCAGCGGTAGAGTCGGGTCTTCGTATCCTGGAGCTCTCCTGGTTTCAGCGGAACGTTGCGGATGGTCGCTTGGTGCCCGAGTACGTCACGAATGGTGATTGAGTACGGTCCACGGCCGGTTGCGCGTGGTGCTAGCCAGTAGCCGTACTCGGTTCGTCGCAACCATTGCATCCGATCTTTTCTGCTAATCGCGACCCCGCGGAGCACGTTACCGTTGTTGATGATCTGTAGCGCCAACCAGGACGCCGAGGAGCCTTCCTTGAAGCGGAGTGCGATGGGGGGGACGGTCGGGTTCTTGATCGCTTTGAACTTCACTGGGATCTTGCCGTCGTTGTAGTTCCCGATTTTCCGGAACGCGGTATCACTGAGATCTAGGTGGCCGGGTTCGCACTCGTGACACTGGTCCATCACCACTACGGCGACCTTGCCTTTAGGCCCTGTGACCTCTAGGTACGTCCCGCATCCAGCGCCATGCCGGTACTTGTCGGGGCCGACGGCTACGTAGAGCTCGCCCTTGGGTATCTCTGGAAACGAGCAGTTGCCGTTGGTGCCACCGCCGCCCGGTCCGAAGTCGTAGTGGGTCGCATATTTGGACGAGGCATTGGCGACTTCTGCTGCGGGCGTTGGCGTCAGTACGGGCGTACGCGTTGGCACCGACATGACGTCGAGCACTGCGGTCGCCACGAGGAGGGCGCAAATTGTCGTGCTGACGCCGCACTTGGCTCGGTTCATTTGCAACTCCTCGAGCGCTGCTGCGTCCACTTCTGGATCGTCGCGGATCCGTTTCCCCGGGTCACTTCGACGCCGAATTCCGTACTGATCAGCCGAAGGTTTCGGTCGGCGTGCGGTCCAGCGGCGCTGCGCATGAACTGCATGAGGTCGAGTGGTCTCCGCAGGGCATTGGAGCCGGCAACAAAAGAGACTACGGGGCCGCCGAACGCACCGGTTCCGCGCCAGACCGTCCACTGCTGCCCCGCGATGGTCACGGTGCCTTCGGGCGACCCAGCGGGATTCATGCCCTGATGTTCCCCCCAGATCATCACCTCGAGAGACGGGTGCGTTTGCCACGACAACGTTTGGTCTGTGGCTGCCCAGAGATCGTAGGCGACGTCGTATGCGCCGGATGCGCGTAGGTCGTAACGGACTGTGCTCCGCAATGAGCAGGTCGCAGGGCTAGCGATGGAGATCGGAAGGGTGTGGCTTTCGAAGCCCGGGGTGTCCCAGTGCCATCCGCGGACGATCGACGGATACCCCTGGACACTAGTGCCGGAGTTACCCCAGTCCCAGGTGAAGTGTCCTTGGCCGTTCTGTTTCCGGATGGCTTGAAAACCGGAGTTTCCGCCCCACTTGTTGTTGAAGAGATAACTGCCTTTATCAAAAATCGGAATCTTAGCGTTCGGCGAACTGCTCGCCACCACAGCACCAGAAACAAGGCTCACGGCAGATGCCAGAGCGAGCAGGGTAACTGGAATCTTCATGAGTCGCACAGGCCCACCTCAGGGTTTCTTAGCGGGTACTCGCAAAACGCACGAGCGCCCGAACCTTCGTCAGACGATCGTCTGACGAAACCACCATAGGCATGTTAGAACGTCCTGTCTACTCCACTCCAGCGAGCGCAACCGCCGCGCCCACTGTCCAGAGGAACCTGTTCGTGTTGACTTCGCCGCGAAGTTATCCGTGTATTTAGGAGCTGCGGATGCTGAGTTGGTCATATCCGACCGCGACCTACCTGCACCGTTAGCTCTGGTGGACCGGACGGGAGTACGGGCGTTCCTGGCACGGATTTCCGCCAAGGGGCACGATCGCGTTTTCGGAGTCTGGGTCTGCTGTCGATTCAGTTGACTCGTTGATTTAGGCCGCGGGTGCGACCTGTGGGTTGATGATTGCTTCGTACTCGATGGGCGTCAACTTCCCGAGCCCGCGTTGCCGACGCTTGCGGTGGTAGGTGCCCTCGATCCAGTGCACGATCGCGAGGCGCAGCTGCTCCCGCGACGCCCACCGGCGCCGGTTGAGGACGTTCTGCTGCAGGAGCGCGAAGAAGGACTCCATCGCCGCGTTGTCCGCGCACGCGCCGACCCTGCCCATCGACCCCAGGAGCCCGGCGTCAGAGAGCGCCCGAACGAACTTCTTGGAGCGAAACTGGCTGCCTCGGTCGGAATGAATGACTGTTCCGGACGGGTTCCGGCGCGAGATCGCCATCTGCAGCGCCGCAACCGCGAGAGAGGACCGCATCCGGGCGTCGATCGAGTAGCCCACGATGCGGCGGGAGCAGGCGTCCTTGACGGCGCAGAGATAGAGCTTGCCCTCGGCCGTGCTGTGCTCGGTGATGTCGGTCAACCACAGCCGGTCCAGGTCCGGGGCGGTGAACGCCCGCCGGACCCGGTCATCGTGCACCGGCGGGCCCGCTTTCCGGGTCAGTCCCCGTTTCTTGGCATGCAATGACCAGAGCCGCTGCTGCGAGCACAACCGCCACACGCGTCGCTCCGAGACTCGGTGGCCGGCGGCGCCGAGGTCGTCGGCGATGAACCGGTACCCGAACGTCGGGTCGTCGCGGTGCGCATCGACGGCGGCGTTGGTCAGGTGCGCGTTCTCCCAATCACGACGGCTCACCGGGCTCTTTCGCCAGGCGTAGAACGCCTGCTTCGAAAAACCCAGGACCCGGCAGGTCACCGCGACCGGGATCTGGTCGGCGGCGAGTTCAAGGACCAGCGGGTACATCATTTTGGGAGGTGCGCTTGGGAGAGATACGCGGCGGCACGGCGAAGGATCTCGTTCTCCTGCTCTAGCAGTCGGTTCCGTTTCCGAAGCTCTCGCAGCTCGACGTTCTCGGTCGTCGTGGTCCCGGACCTGACCCCGTCGTCGATGTCGGCTCGACGCAGCCAGTTCGTCACGGTCCCCTCGGAGATCCCGAAGTCCTTCGCGACCTGCGTCAACGGGATCTCACCCCTTCGCGCGACCGCGATCACGTCGCGTCGGAACTCGTCCGGATAGGGCTTGGCCATGATCGACATCCTTCCAGCGAGGACCGCGTCCCCACAGGTCAGGAGTCAACCGAACCGACAGCAGACCCGGGTGTTCGCTGGTGGCGGTTTGGCCATCGCGATAGCCCGTGGTTCGACCGGAGCTACTGCACAAGCGCCGACGACGGACGGTGATGGCGCGGCGGGTGCGGATGAGTCGGCGGGTACCGATGAGGCTCTGACGCGACGAACGCTACAGATACGCACACGCTGGAAGGCGTTCATCGCCGTCCTCGCCGTTGGGGCCCTGATTGGCCTGTTACTGCTGACTCAGTCGAACCCGTCCTGGGCGAAGGGGTACGCCGCCATCGCGGGCATCCTGGTGGTGGTCAAGGAGCTCCTGAGCGCCTTTGCCCGGGACCGGGGACTTGCGCCTGACAAATCTGGGCTCGAGGACAGCGCAGCGATCTGCTCGCTGTTCGCGGTCGTTTTCGGTGTGCCTGCAGTTGCGGCCGCCATCCTCTAGGGACATCGCTTCGCTGCGTGCAGGCCATCGGCGGGCCCGTTGCTAGTTGTGAATGTCGGCTGCCGGAACGTGCCGGGCGAGACTAGCGAGGGAGGCGGGCGTGCAACTCCTGGATCATCGTGTCGGGGAACAGTGCGTACAGCAGCGCACCGTCCCACTCGCGGCCGCCCATTCTCCGATGGTTGTCGAGTTCATCGGCTGACACGTTGGCGTCACGGATCAGGGCACCAACGGCGTCATCGACGTATCCGGCCTGGATCTCGTTGTCGGCGCCGGGCGAACCGTGTGGGGACGTTCGCAGGACGCGGGCGAGGCTTTCGAGGATCATGACGGCGTCAGCTGCGGAGCGTTCTGAACTACTCATCACTCCAGCATGCCGATCTGAACGGGCGTCTAGGCCGACTCGCCGTGGCCCGCCGATGTTGGCACTCCCCGCGATGTCAGCGCGACGAGGCGATCCAACGGCCGCGACCGGTCCCGACGAAGCTCGAGCGGAGAGCGTCATCGCTGGCGCGCGTGCGGACCTCGATCTCGACGGCGTACTCCGGTTCGGGGTCTTCGCCGACGAAGTGCCAGACCGAGATCACCTTCGGAGCGTCCGCGGCCGAGATGGCGAGCAAGCTGTCAGGGTCGAAGCTGGTGTCGCTGAGGACGACAATTTCGCCGACGTGGGGGAGGACGGCCCCCGTGTGAGCGGGTAGTTCGAGGAAGCCGGCGATCTCGGTGTGTCGCATGACTCGTAAGCGGGGAGTGAACTGGAGCATGACTGCTGCCTTCCTGTTGATGCCAGGGACAGCGCTGCTCGCGCCCCCACGCACACGCCAGGGTAACGACCTCCACCCCCTACTGGACGATGGGCTAGGAGCCGAGTGCTGCCTGCGCCGCCCTGCAGCTGGGGCACCAGTCGACGTCGTCTGCTGAGCAGTCCCACCCGTACGACTCGGCATGTCCTCGAGCACCGGCGTAACTCACGGCGTTGGGGCCGATCAGGGCGAGTGTTGTGCTGCACTGGTAGCCATCGCAAGTGAGCACGATCGCGGGGTGAATTGCCATGCCGTCTCGTCTCTCGCCGGCGTTAGGCGTCGACCGTGATGCCCAGGCTGATCCACCCGTCGGGGACCGACTGCAGGTACGCCGAAAGGGCGGCGTCGTCGTTCGGCGCGGACGCCTCGTGCGGCTGGATCTCGGTTGACCGGGCAACAGCGCGGACGGTGATGTTCCCTGCCGCGGTCGAGCTGAGCGTGTTCGTCTGCACCACGTCGTACCCGGTGGCCTCCAGGCCGTCGATGGCGCGGGCTCGGGCGGTGCTCTGGTCGTCTGCGTGTTCGTCTGCGGTGATGGTGTTCGTGGAGCGGATTGTGCCGCGGACGGTGGTCATGGATCCATCCTCACCGATCGCGCCGACACCGCGGATCACGGAGTGTGGGATGTGCGCTGCGCGCGTGCGCCCTGTCTTCGCTGCGCTGCGCAGGCCCTCGGAGGGGTGGTGGCCGGTTCGGCGGCGTCGGTTCCAGCTGCTCGAGGTGGCGGGGTCATGGTGGTTAGGTGATCGGTTCGCGTGTCTAGCCTGCTGGGTGTGGACGATGAGCTCGAGCGGTTGCAGTGGATGTCCGTCGACGAGCTCGCGGCCGCGCGGAGGAGCGTGATCCGCCAGTTGAACCGGCTCGATCGTTCACAGCCGGACGTGGAACAGCGGGAAGCGGTCCTGCAGCGTGTGATGCGGCAGATTGGTGACGTGCAAGACGGCCGCCGCCGCGACTACTGAGGCTGTGCGTCGGCGGCCGCGGTCATCATCGGTGGCATGCCCGAACACCGGTGGGCGCCACCGATCCACCCCGATCCGCCCGAGGACCAGCCTCTCGGCATCGACGCCCCGCCGGCGCCGGAGAAGGTGTCCGGCTACCCGGCGGTGTGGGTGCGGTCGAGTTCACCCGGTCTGGCCTGCAGACCTGCCCGGGTTCGTTGAGCAGGCGGATGGCGACGTCGTCTACGTGCAGCTGGTGCACATGGGCTTCGTGCACCACGTGTGGCTGCCGATGGACCGGATCAAGAAGCGGTCCCTGAAGCCGCAGGGGCGCCGCTGATGGGCGTGCGCCGGCGTGGACGCTGGGTGCCCGAGGAAGCCGTGTCGCTGCCGGCAGATGCCCGTGGCGGCCCAGCGGCCGACGTCGTGCCGGCCGCGCCCGTACACGCGTGGATTCGCACCTACCGCGGTGTCGATCGCCGCGTTGAAGCGAAGGCGATCGCCGCGACCGGTGACGCCGTGCTGATCGAGTGGGGGAGCGGCCAGGCCGCGACCGCGGCGTGGGTGTGGCGGGCAGCTGTGAAGCACCGCGTGGCGGTCTCAGCAACGTCATAGCCAGCCCCGGTTGCCGACGCCTGCGCGCCGTGCGTACCGTGGTGGTCTGCGCCCGGACCATTCCCCCCAGTGGCTTCGGGTGCCCGCAGCTCGAGGAGCCCCCCCAATTCGCTCGAGCTGCAGCCGGCCCCGGTCCTGTTCCCCCCAACAGGCCGGGGCCGCTTCACGTTCGCTGGCCTCTGCGCGCCGGCGAGCTCCTCGAGCACGCGGGATCCAAGCGGACCGCCGGCGGCGGCCTGTTCTGGTCTGAGGGGAGCCGGCAAGCCGGCCAGTGCTTGTCGAACCCTGACGGGTTCGTTGTTTGCCCGGGAAGCCTTCGGCGATTGTACGGACGAGGTTCCGGGCCGCAAGCCGTCGCCACCGCCGCACGCGAGAACTTTCGACCGGCGCCGTCGTGCTCATCTCCTTCGTCAATGGACGGCGCCGGTCGAAACTTCTCGGAGCGTCGCCGCTTTGGGCTTGCACCCCGGCTCCTCGTCCTATCGGCACTTCGTGCCTTCCCGGGCAAACAACGAAAGGGAGAGGAAGAGGGAATGAAGTTGATGGGTATTCGAGCGACCGCAGATGGTGCGGTTGAAGGCGTCGTCGTGAACGCACGTGAGTCGACCCTGCAGGGCACGCGGGAGCAGATCGGGTGCCGCCTGGTGGACGTGGTCCGCCTCGACGGCCGGATCGATGCGTGGATCGATGACGAGGGCATGTACGCGGGGGAGCGCAACGACCTCGCCACCGTCGCAGCGGTCGCCCTCGGCCGTTCCCGGGCGGCGTCGCCGCTGTTCGGGACGGTCCTGTTCCTGACCTACGACGAGGCCGGGGACACCCGGTCGCTGTCGCCGGATCAGTACAAGGCGGTCCTGGCCGCGTTCGAGCACGCCCGTGCGGCGCTCGACCGGGCGGAAGCGCTGACCGCAGTGTTCCGCCAGCAGTAACACCTAGCAGTCCCACCCACAAAACAGACCGGGTGCGGAATTCCTGACAACTCGTAATTGCCAGGACCCGCACCCGGTCACTACCGGAAAGCGTAGCAAACGACATGACCATGACCGAGAACATCACCGTCACCCACCTGACCGACCAGCCCCAGCCCGACGCGAGCGGCGTCAACCTGGTGCACGTGCCCGCCGCGGACGTGGTGATCGAGGACAACGTCCGCACCGCGGCTGACCTCGACCCGGCGTTCCTGGCGTCCGTGAAGCGCCACGGGGTGCTCCTGCCGACCATCGGCTACCGGAACGCTGACGGGGCCGTGGTGGTCCGCGACGGGCAGATGCGCGTCCTCGCCGCCCGTGAGACGGGCCGCGAGGTGCCGGTGTTCGTCACGGCTCGTGACGACACCCCCGCTCAGCGGATCGCGGAGCAGTTGGTCGCGAACGAGCGCCGCACCGCCCTGTCGGACGGTGACCGGCTCGCCGCGTACCGCCAGTTGGAAATCGAGGGCCTGTCGGTCACCGCGATCGCCCGCGAGACAGGCACGAAGCGGGACACCGTGAAGCAGACCCTCACGGTGGCGAAGTCGGACACGGCGTCCGCTGCCGTCTCCAGTGGTCAGGCGACGTTCACACAGGCGCTGCTGCTGGCCGAGTTCGACGGTGACCCCGACGCGGTCACCGAACTGACCGAGTGCATTGCGGAGGGGTACGACGATGACGAACTGACCCACACCGCTGCCCGGCTCCGCCAGGAGGCCGAGCGTCGGGAGGCCCGCGTGCAGGTGCGCGCAGACCTCGTGGCCGCGGGTAAGCGGTTGGTGGGGGAGGACGACGACTACGAGTCGTTGGACCGCCTCACCGACGCCGCCGATGACGTGACCGACTACACCGAGCGCCACGGCCTCGACCCCGACACCCACACCGAGTGCGCGGGTGCCGCGTGGACGGTGAGCCAGTGGGGGACGCCGGAGCCGGTGCAGGTGTGCACGACCCCGGACGCCCACCACGCCCGCTACCAGTCGTTCCGCGCGACCATTCCGGTCGGCGGGACGCCGGAGGCGGAGCCGACCGAGGAAGACCGCGCCGCCGAGGCCGAGGAACGAAAGGCCGCACGTCGGCTGCTGGTCGCCAACAACAAGGCGTGGGACGCCGCCGATGACGTGCGCCGCGAGTGGATCGCGACGCTCCTGCAGCGCAAGAACGCGCCGAAGGACGCCGCCCGGTTCCTGGCGATCGCGCTCACGCGCCACGCCAGCACCCGGTACGCCTCCGGCATGGTGAGCGCCCGCAGTCTGCTCGGTATCGAGTCGAGCGGATGGGACGGCGACACGCTCTCCCAGTGGGTCGAGCAGCACCCCGCGAAGGGGCTGCACATGTCCCTCGCGGTGGTGTTCGCCGGGTTCGAGAACACGGCGAACCGTGAGTGGTGGCGCACCCCGAACGCCGATTCCCGCGGCTACCTCAACCAGTTGGCCGTGTGGGGCTACCCGCTCAGCCAGGTCGAGAAGATCGCCGCAGGCATCCAGCCCGACGCAGAGCCGGAGGATGGCGAGGCCACGCCTGCCGAGTAGATGAACCGGCGTGAGGGTCGCAGCCAGCGGCCCTCACGCCCACCCGGCACCGGTTAGTGTCCCATCCGGCCTCGAGAATGTCCCATCGGGCCGTCTGATTGTCCGTGGGCTGCGCCGCACCCTCCGGGCACGGCGGCAAGGGCTTCGCCCCTCCCAACCCGGAGCCGCTCGACGGAGCTCGCGGCTGTCACCGCCTCCGGCGGGCCAGGGGGAGAGCTAAAGCATCCCGATGGGCTCGCCGCTGAGCGCCCGGATCATCACGTTGATGACCAGCACCAAGGCGGCGGCAGCCCCAATGAAGTCGAGCAGCGGATCGATTCGAATCCAGGAACCGCTGCGCGGCTCGGAAGGGGCGCCGGCGCGGCCGCGGGGAGGTGTGTCCTGCGTGCTCGGTCATGCCACGAGTATCCCAGAGCTTCCGGCCGGGGGCCGGGAGTCGCTTCGCTCCGGGTGGAACCGGCTTCGCCGGCACTGCTGGGCCTGCGGCCCGTTTCTTTGCCGTGAAGCCTTCGGCAGCGTACGTCCGTCCGGGTTCCGCGCAAGCGGCAAGCCGCCGGATCCTCCGAGATTTTCGGCACGCGGTCGCTTCGCTCCCTTATTTCGCGCCGAAATTCTCTCCCCCTCCGCCCTTCGGGTTGCACTACACCCTCCCGTCCTAGCGGCGACAAGTCGCCTTCACGGCAAAAAACGAGAGGGAGAGGAAAGCCCAATGCAGCACATCGACACGCTCACCACCATTGTCCCGGTCGTGGACGAGGACCACATTCCCCACCAGTTGAACAAGATCGGTGAGCGAGACACGGACCTTCGAAGCCGTGTCCGTATGGGCTATGTCCTGACCCACACGGTGGCAATCAGCGGGCCGGACTTCACAACCTTCGTCGACACCTTCGTCCGCACCGACGACGAGGACCACGGACGCGATGCGGGCATGGTCACCACCGATGGGGTGCCCGTCTCGCTCGAGCAGGACGACCACATTCAGCACCTGACTCAGACGTGGCACGACCTCGCCAACCAGCCGGAACGATCTGACGATGCGCAGGCTGCGTACGCGGAATTGATCCGCGAGGTCGACCACCTGCACCTCACCGGAACCACGCTCGACCCCCGCAAGTAACGGAAAGCGGCCGGACCAAATCGAAGTTGGTCCCGGCCGCCCCCTCAGCTCTCCCACGCACGATCCCTCGGAAGGAACCGATCCGCTATGACTACCACCATTGTCCCCACCAAGCAGGTGGCCGCCCTGCTCCGCAAGGAGCTCCGAACCCGGTTCCCGGGCGTGAAGTTCTCGGTCCGCTGTTCCACCGGGACCGCGTCGGCGTGGATCAACGTCCACCACGAGGACGGCCCCACCACCGTGCAGGTCGACGACGTGTGCCGTCAGTTCGAGGGCCGTTCGTTCGACGGCATGACCGACACCTACACGGACCACGGCACCACCCTGGTTGCCGGGAAGCCGGGGGAGATGCCGACCGAAGTGCAGTACGGCTGCGACGGCATCAACACTGCACGCGACTTCACTCCGGCAGGGCACCTCGCAGCCCAGCGGATCATCCGCGAACGCAGCAACATGCCGCACCTGATCGTCTGCGACGACGCCGGCGTCCTCGTCGAGGGTCGCGACATCACAGGCGGGCAGGGCTGCGAGTTCAACGACGGACACCACGCCTGGGACCGGCCGCAACTCTCTGCCTGGTCCGCGGTCCGGTTCCTGCTGCAGCACACCGACCTCACCCCCACCCCGGCACACGCGTAGCCGGACGGGCCGCGCCGCCGATAGCGACGGCGACGCGGCCCCCTTACCCACGGGGGTGCCCACAGACCAGGGCGGGCACACCCATCCCCGGAGCCTAGAGAGGATCGCGCCTCATGCACATCACCTACGAACGCCCGACCGCCATTGGCGAGCAGATCGACCCGGTAGCCCCTGCCGCGGACCTCGACCCGACCGGTGCCGAGTGTGCCGCGACGACGTACGACGTCGGTGGCCTCGAATGGCGCTGCACCCGCCGCCCGAACCACACCGACGACGAACACCGCGCCGCTTTCGACGTTCACGGCGGCGGACCCACCGGCCAAGTCGGGTTTGCCTGGCAGTACGAGTGGGGCGGGGCAGGGCACGGCCCGTCCTCCACCGACCCCATGACCACGGTTACCGTCACCGTGTCGTTCCCGTCGACGGCTTGGACGAACGAGCAGCTGCCCGACGCGATCGCCGACGAGATCCGCTCCGTGTTCTGGGAGTGCGACCACGACGACGTCACCGTGGCCACCACCGCGACCAGCACCCCGCACCCCGCCACGAGCTGACCCGCCGCGGCGGTGGTGGTCTTCGACATGGTGAAAAGCGCCGGGACGACACAGTGAGAGAATGCGCGGCCCACTATTCCTAACGGCTTTCGGTGGTTGCATTACCGGCTTAAAGCTCCTGGGGATTCCCAGCCCTCCCGCTGTTCTCGATGCCCAAGCCGTACGTTCGTAAACGTCATGCCCTGGTGCCAAACAATGCAGGCGCATAGGTTGACAGCAGGTGTGCCGACCGGCAGAAAAATGGTCAAAGAATGTGCGGAAAAGGCTACCCATAGAGGCCCGCGCGTCATAGAATAGAAGCATGCAACGGGGGAGGGGCCCCCACCGCATCACAATCTTTCGGAAGGTGATTTCGATGAGCATCACGGTTTACACTAAGTCTGGTTTCTGCGGCATGTGCCTCGCCACCGAGCGTGTACTCGACTCCGCCGGCATCGAGTACACCGAGGCGATCCTCGACGACGTCGACCAGGCGCAGATCGAGGAGTGGAAGATCACCCTCGGCATGAACGCTCCCATCGTCGTCACCGACACGGAGACCGGCTCCTGGAGCGGGTTCCGCCCCGACAAGATCGGCGCACTCGCCTCGAGCACGGCCGCGTGATGACGATGACCCTCGAACGTCCGACCACCACCCGCCCCGACGTCATCCAGCCCGAGACCCGCGCCGCCGTCGACGAGCTCTACGCCGGCGACACCGTCGCAGCGTTCCGCGCGATCGACGCCGCGACCGCCGACCCGACCGAGCACGTCCGCGAGTGGGAACTCACCGACGAGCAGCGGCAGGTCTGGGAGGCCGGCTACATGGTCGGGTTCCAGATGGCCGCCCCGGAGCTCAAGGCCGAGGTCCTCGAACTGCGGGCCCGCCTCGAGCAGGCCGAACACGACGCCGACCGGTACTACGCCGAGATGTGCCGCCGACCCGCCCCGGCCGAGCCCGCGGCCTCGCGCGAAACGTTCGCGGAGATCTCCCGCGCCCGCGGCGAACACGACCGCGCCGCCCGCCACGAAGCGACGATGGACCGCATGTTCCCCCAGTACGCCGGCGCCCGCGCATGATGACCGAGACTGGAACCATGATCACCTGGGAACCGTTCGCGACGTGGGCGACAGCGCTGACCTGGATCCTTCTCGCGGTCAGCATCGGCTTGATCGTCTGCCTCCTGGCACTCGTGGTCCTCCGTCTCCGCGGCCAAGGGAAGGACGAGGCCAGCGACGACGGCACCCGACGCCGGCGCGCGAGTATCGCGCAGCCGATCGGCGGTGTCCTCGGCTTGCTCGTCGGGATCATCAACGGCATCCCGGTGGTTGCCCGGGAGTTCACCCCGATCTACAACAGCACCGGCACGACTGTGTCATTCGTCCTGATCGCGGCCTCCCTGCTCCTCCTCGCCCAGGGCCCGAGCAACCGGCAGAGAGCCAAGTGATCGACGCACGAGAACGTGTCCTGTGATGAGTGATCGCGACCGAAGACGCTCTCTCGTCCGAGGTGGTGTGCTCATCGCACTCGCCATCGCGATGACGCTCGTGACCGTCAACACCATCGTGCGGGGACCGTTCGGTGATCCGGGCGCGTGGGTCGTGACGGTGGTGTTCGTCCAGGTGTTGACCGTGCTGTTGCTCGCAGCTGTTGGGTGGTCCGATCTTCGCGGACCGCGTGACCGGCGTGGGCGAAGAGACTGAAGCCAGCACCCGTAACCCGCTACGAGACAGCTGCGGTTGATAGAATCGTCCACGAGCAGGGGAGTCCTGATGAGCATCAGCACCACGCACCGCACCACCGGCAAGGCTGACGTCGACGAGCGTCGCCGCCGTGTGGAGATCGCGGTGCACAGTGGCGAGATGGAAGGGCTGACGGTCACGCCGGAGTCTCGTGCGGATGCTGAGGATTACGTCGCCGGGTCGATCAGCTCCTCCGAGCTCGTGCGTCGCGTCCGTGCTCGCTACGGGCTGCGCTGAGCGTCGCCGCATAGGAGTCGGTGTGAACGCACACGACCCATACATCGACCCGGATACCGGCATCCTCCGCAACCTTGTCGGAGCTCGAACGCAGGCCGAACTCGACCGCGCTGAGGCCGACCTCACCGCTGTCCGCGCAATCGAGCTGATCGACCGGCCGCTGGCTCCGACCGGTGACCTGGACGAGCTCCGCGGCATCCACCGGGCACTGTTCCAGGACGTCTACGACTGGGCGGGAGAGATCCGGACGATCGACATGCGCAAGAACGTCGACGGCGCCGAGCTGTTCCTTCCGCAGTTTCAGATCGAGCGCGCAGCAGGGTTCGCCGCCGGAGAGCTCCGCGCCGACAACATGCTCCGCGGCCTGAGCCGGGACCGGTTCGTGGACCGCCTGGCGTACCACTACGACCAGTTCAACTACATCCACCCGGCCCGTGAGGGAAATGGGCGGACCGGCCGCCTGTTCTGGGATCGCATCAGCCGCGACGCCGGTTACACCCTTGACTGGCGTGACGTGGCCGGCCGGGAGAACGACCACGCGTCCCGCACCGCGTCTGAACAGGGCGACCTCACCCCACTGCGGAGCATGTTCGACCGGATCGCCGTCCCTCTCGAGCGTGGCAATGACGAACGGACCGCCCGCTTCGATCGACTCGCGATCCACCGACGACCGCGTGAGCACGACGACCGAGAACTCGACTTCGATCGATGAGTGGTCGCACCCCAGTCAGCGCCGCGGAACGGTTCTGGTCCCACGTCGTGCAGGGGCCGGCGCCGTCGGACTGTTGGATCTGGACGGGCGCGGTTGGCGACGACGGGTACGGCCGATTCTGGGTGCCGCAGCCCGACGGGGGACAGCGGGCCATGCGTCCGCAGCGGTGGCTCTACGAACACCTGACCGGGACGGCGCTGACCCCGTCGACGCTGCTGCTGCATGCGTGTGACGTGCCGCTGTGCGTCCACGTCGACGCCGACCTGTCGGTGTCCCACCTGGCACCAGGAACGCATCGGGGGAACATGCTCGAGCGGGTGCAGCGTGGCCGTCACCGAAACGCATCGACGGCGCTCCGCACGGTCAGCTTTCCCCGCTCGGAGCGGGTCCGCCTCTCGCGTGAGCTGCGTGAGGCGTTCCGCGACCACGGGTGGGACGGCGCCGCGGTGCGTGCGTGCAAGACGGGGATCGCGGCCACCACACCGACGTTGTGGTGAGCGGCGCTGTCGGTCGCCGGCAGTAGCGTCACCGCAACCGAAGAGGGGACACCGATCATGACCAACTACGCACCGTCCCAGAGGGCGCCGCAGCAGCCGACCTACCTGCGACGCCGAGGGACCACTTTGTCCCGCTGGAGCGTCTTCCTCGGCATCCAGTCGATCCTGTTCGGCCTCATCATCCCCATCCCGGTCCTGGCGATCGTGTTCGGTATCGTCGGGCTCGCCCGTGGCACGGACGTACCCGGCCGTGCCACCGCGGGCATCGTGCTCGGCTGGTCGTGCCTGACGTTCTGGGGTGGCTTCATCGCCCTCTGCGTGTGGTGGTGGGCGACCAGCCGAATCTAACGGCCACAGCACACGACAAAGCCCCCGACCACGTGTGGTCGGGGGCTTTGTCGTTCGTTTGCTTCGCGTCTGTCGGTTACGCCGCGTACGACTCGGCGCCGGTCTCAACCGGACTGTCGCCGCCTCCGGGCTGCGCCTCGCCCGTGACGTCGTCGCTGCGCGACTCGGGCGCGGTGGCCGCCTTGGTCTTGGCGCGCTTCACGTCCCGGACGGGGACCCCGAGGCGTTCGGCGACCTCGTCGCGGGTGACCTTTGTGTCGAGCATCCGACCGATGATCGCCCGCGCGCGCTCTTCCGCGTCAGCGACCGCGGCGGCGGCCTCGTCGCGGATCTTCTGGATGCGCGCCTCGGCATCCTCATTGATCCCATCGACGGCGTCCGCAGCCACGAAGTATTCGGCGGCGAGCTCTTCGAGCTGTTCCTGCCGGCGGCGGAACTCCGCCGCGCGTTCCACGGCCCGCTCGCGTGCGGCCTTGCGCGCAGCAGCCTGCTTCCCTGACGTCCGAACCTGAGCCATGCGATTCCCCAATCCCTAACGGCCACCACCCGTCCGATCCGGGCGGCACCGCCCTGCCGGCGGTGCATGCGGCGCTCCTGTCGTCGCCCAGCCTACCGCGCGCCGGCGGCGCGGACGGTGACAGTTATCGACCCGGATGCTGACGGCCCGACGCTCCTCGTTCCTCGTCGCTGGCCGCCGCTCCCGGTCTCCACCTGTCTACCGCGCTCGTCACTCCGCCGGTTCCGCTTCGCTCCACCGCCTCCGATCCTCCCGGCCACGCATCCCTCCTTCCGATCTGCGCTCGTTCCTCGCTCCGATCTCCAGTCATCAACGCGTCACACCTCTGGCATTACAAATGAATGAGGCTAGACTCGCCGTATGCGCACCGTCACCAGCCCGCCCCGCGGCTGGGTGGAGTGCGGCCTGAACGGCCCGCTGCGAGGCGGTGACGGCGCATGATGACCATGCATGTCCTGTCCGCCGGGGACGGGTACACGTACTACACGTCCGAGGTCGCCACCGGGGATGCGCGCCGCGACCATGACCGCGAGCTCGGCGACTACTACACCGCTGAGGGGAACCCTCCCGGACGGTGGATGGGTGGCGGCGCGGAGCTTCTTGGGGTGTCGGGGACGGTCTCCGAGGAGCAGATGAAGGCCCTCTTCGGTGAGGGGCTGCACCCCGACGCGGACCGCATCATCGCCGACGCGATCGCGGAGGGGAAGACCGGGAAGCAGGCGCAGGAAGCCGCGAAACTCGGCCGGTCCTACTACGCGTACAAGGCAGACGAGAACTCGCTGCAGGGCCGCATCCAGGCCGGATACGACGCGTTCGAGCGGGTCAACGGGTACGAGCCGAACACGGAGGAGCGGCGTCTGATCCGCTCCCGCGAGGGCGCGCAGGCGTTCCGTGAGGCGAAGGGTCGTGAGGCGTCGGACAAGGAAGAGCTCGGGAAGTTCATCACCGCCGCCTCCCGCCCGACGCAGCAGGCTGTCGCCGGGTTTGACCTGGTCTGCTCCCCACCGAAGAGCGTCTCCGTGCTCTGGGCGCTCGGTGACGAGAACACACGGAAGGCTATTGAAGCGGCGCAGGACACCGCCGTCCGCGACACGATCGCGTACCTGGAGCAGCACGCACTCGCGACCCGCGCCGGCACGAACGGTGTCGCGCAGCTCGAGGTGCAGGGCGGTATCACGGCAACGGTGTTCCGGCACTTCGACTCGCGAAACGGTGACCCGCAACTGCACGACCACATGGTCATCGCGAACAAGGCGAAGGGGTCCGACGGGAAGTGGCGCACCGTCGACTCGAAGCTGATGCACCGGGAGATCGTTGCCGGTTCGGAGTTCTACAACGCGACTGTCGTGTCCGAGGTGTGCGAACGACTTGGCGTCACCAGCGTTGCCCGGGAACCCTCCCCGGGGAAGCGTTCCGTGATGGAGATCACGGGGGTGAATCCGGACGAGATCGACATGTTCTCCTCCCGGTCCCAGCAGATCCGACAGAGCACGGACCGGCTCGTCGCGGAGTACCGGCGCGATCACGGCCGAGCCCCGGATGACACGACGCGCATCAAGCTCGCGCAGCAGGCGACGTTGGAGTCCCGTCCGCAGAAGGACCACGTCCGGTCCCCGCAAGCCATCCGTGAAGCAGCGCAGGCCCGCGTTGACCCGGCCCGTGTCGCGTCGATCGTCGCCGACGCGCAGGCCATCGCGAAACAGGCCAGTGCCGTCGAACGCGCACCGATCGACGTGCAGGACGCGACCCGCCGGGTGCTCCGTGAGGTTGAGGAACGCAACGCCGTGTGGGGTGCGAACGTCGTCCGCAGCCAGGCTCGGCACTGGGTGTCCGAACGCGTCCGCGACCGCGCGATCGCGGAACCGCTCGTCGAGCGCATCGTCGCCGAGGCGCTCCGCGAATCTGTGTCGCTGACCCCGCCGTCCCCGCACGCAGGCTTCCAGCCGCTCACCAGGGGTGCTGCCGGTGACACGCACCTGGAGCACAAGGGCAGGACCCTGTACACCTCGCGTGCGATCCTCGCCGCCGAGGACGGCCTCCTCGACGCAGCCCGAACCCGCACCATGCGACCCATCGACGTCGACGTGTTCGAGCGCGTCGCAGCCGCCCACGACGGTCCCCTCGATGCCGGGCAGCGCGACCTTGCGCGCGCGTTCGCCACGTCCGACATGGAACTCGTTGCCGGTATCGGTCCCGCCGGGGCGGGGAAGACCACTGCGCTGCGCCTCGCCGCAGACGCCCTCGACGCCGGCGGTGTCCGCATGATCGGGCTCGCCCCCTCAGCGCCAGCAGCGTCGGTGCTCTCCGACGCTGTCGGGATCGACGCGACCACGATTCACGGCTTCCTCGTCGCACACCAGCAGGACGAAGTATCCGAGAAGTACGCCCTCCACCCAGGAGACGTGATCGTCGTCGACGAAGCCGGCATGGCCGGCACCCGTCGCCTCCGCGACGTGCTGGAACTTGCGCAGGAACACGGCGCACACGTCCGCCTCATCGGCGACGACCGGCAGCTCTCCGCCGTCGAAGCTGGCGGCGCGCTCCGCCTGATCGACCGCGAAGTGGGATCGGTGCGCCTCGAGCACGTGCACCGATTCCGCGACGCCGCGGAAGCGGACGCGTCGCTGCGGCTCCGTGATCCGCTGCGCCCCGGGGACCCGTTCGCCTGGTACCAGGAACACGGCCACATCGTCGGCGGGTCCGCCGAGAAGATGACGGACCTGGTGTTCCGCGACTGGCAGCACGACACCACTGCCGGCGTCGACTCACTCATGCTCGCCCCCACCGCGGACACCGTCGCCGAGCTCAATGCCCGCGCACAGGCGTTCCGGATGACCGGCGGCGACGTCGACACAACCCGGTCCGTGGACCTCCGCGACGGCCTCTCCGCACACGTCGGCGACCTCGTCGCCACCCGCCGCAACGAGTCAACCCTTCGGATCCAGAACGGCCGCGACCGCGTCAAGAACGGCGACCTCTGGCACGTCACCGCCGTCGGCGACGACGGCTCCCTGACGGTGGCACACAAGCAGCACGGGGCACCGGTGGTCCTGCCCGCCGGCTACGTCGCTCAGCATGTCGAGCTCGGCTACGCCCGCACCATCAGCCGCTCCCAGGGCCTCACCACCGAACGCACCCATGTGCTCGGCACCGCCGGCATGAGCCGTGAGGACGCCTACACGGCCCTGTCCCGCGGAAAGGACCGCAACGAGCTGTATCTGGTGCTCGAGGACGCCGAAACCGTCCCCGACGCCCTCGAGCAGATCGCCGCCCGCTCCGAGCGGCTGCTCTCCGCCCACGAGACCATCCGCGTCGAACAGGACCGCGTCGACGACGTCGTGACCCTCATCGACGAGCACGCCTACGTCGCCGAACGCGCCGACGAGCTCCGCGCCGGCGCCATCGTCGAACGCGCCCTTGGCCGCGAGCTCGCGACGTCCCTCGAGGGGCAGGAATCGTGGGGTGCCCTCGCCGCGTCACTCCGCCACGCAGAGGATTACGGCCACGACCCCATCAAGACCCTCCGCGACGCCTACGGGCAGCGCGAACTCGCTACCGCAGACGACGTCCCGGCAGTGCTGCACTGGCGCATCGAGAAGGCCCTCGAGGGCATCGACCAGCCCATCGTCCGCGTTGTCGACCGACCCGCCGTCGACGGGGTGCCGGCTTGGATCGCGGATGGCCGCCGCCACCAGGACGAACTCATCCCCGCCGAGTGGCGCGACCACCTCGCCGAGCGGCACCACTACATCGGTGCCCGGTTGAAGGAGCGCGGTGCTGCCCTCGCCCTCGAGCAGCCGGCATGGACACAGGACCTCGGACGGCTCCCGTCGGAGCCGTGGCGGATGTTCGACTGGCACCGCACCGCGGCCGAGGTCGACGTCCTCCGCACCAAGTACCGCATCGACCCGTCCGAACCGCAGGCCGTCCCGGAGAAGCTTCGCGGGAACCCCGTCGCCGACCACCTGCAGGAACGCGTGACCGCGCTCCACAAGGCGGCCGCGCTGTCGACGGCGCCGGAAGTGGAACCGTCGACGCGAGAGCACTACCAGCAGCACGCGCAGGAGATCGCCGGCACCGCACGGCAGGCGATCCTCGACCGCGCGCAGACTCAGATCCAGGAAGCCACGACCGCAGCACGCCGCATCACCTCGGAAGGAAGCATCATGAGCGACCCCATCGACGACACCCTCGACCACGTCGGCCGCCACGCCGGCCGCGCCGGCCAGACCGTCGCGAACGAGCTCGGCCGCACCCTGCAGCGCGCGAACGACGAGCGCCGCCGGCAGCAGCAGGACGCCCAGCGGAAGGCGGAACGTGAAGCCGAGTACGCCGCCCGCGACGCCCAGCGCAAGGCCGACCGGGATCGTGAGCAGGCCCAGAAGCAGACCGACCGCGACCGCCAGCAGGCAGACCGCGCCGCCGCCCGCCACACTGGCGACCCGACGAACATGCCGAAGTGGGAACGCGACGCCACGAACCTGCCCCCGACTGCCGCGGACGGCGTCACGCCGGCATGGGAACGCGACGCGACGAACCAGCCGCCCGAGCAGTACACCCGTCACGCCGACGGCACGGCCGCGCCCGCATCGGCGGCACGCGAGCAGGACGCCCCCACCCAGCAGCAGCCGTCGCCGGCAGCGGAACAGCAGCACCGGGAGCAGCAGATGCGTGAGCAGCAGCACCGCGAACGGGAGCAGCAGCGCATCCGTGATCTCGAGCGCGGCGGCGACGAACGAGAACGGTAGATCAGCATGCTCGAACTCCACCAGGTGTTCCAAACGCACGATTACCGCAGCCCGTTCGACCTCACTCTCGACGGCTACACCGACCGGTGGTGGAACATGCACCGCAGTCCGGTCGGTGAGAGCCGATATGACACCTTCACGTTCATCGCAGACGGCGTCGAGGTGGCTCGCGCTGAGGTCGACCCGGACGACGCGGTCCTGGGCGAGTATGTAGACCTCGACACCCCAGTTGACGTGGCGCGATTGACGTTCTTCGAGGTGCGGGCGCCGCGGCGCCGTGAAGGCCTCGGACGCGCTGCCGTGGAGCTTCTTGCAGAGCATTACCCCCGAACAGTCCTCGCCGCATTCTCTGAGCAGGCGGACCAATTTTGGACCGCCTGCGGCTGGCGTTTGCATCGCCGAAGCGACGGCGACCCGCGGTTCCAACCTCTTTTCGTGCACCGTTCGGGCTGAGCGTCACGCCGGCAGTGGGCGCGCCCCCTTCATCCAGTCGTTGTCCCGATGTGGTTGGCGCGAGCTCACACCAAACCTGCTCGTCCATGAACACGCGAGGGAGCGCCGATGACCACCACCCACCCGCCACGATGGCGTGCGCCGCTGGATGCGCTGTTCGCGCCGCGCCTCGACGCAGTCGGCGTTGACCCGGTCCCTGCAGACAAGAACCGGACTGGTCTCCGCATTGCCGTGTGGATCGCGATCGTTCTCCTCTTCCTGCTCGGATGGGGAGTCGGGACTGGCGCTGCGATCGCCACACTGTTCGGCTGGGTACCCAACCCGCCGCCGCTGACCAACGATCCATCGAGCTTGTCCGGGCAGGCCTTCGACATTGGCTCCCAGCTTCTCGTGGCCGGCCTTGCCGGGTGGGCGATGTTCGTCTGGAAGCGCCCCCGGCGCCCCGTCCCGTTCTCACACGGCCTGGCAACCGTCCCGGTCTACATCCTCGTGATGGCGATCGCGTTCACCGTTGTCGGTCTGCTCTCTACAGTGCTGCAGCTGCCCCAACACGACTACCCGTGGCCGGCCGTGTCTCCCGGGTCAGCGTTCACGCTGGCCACGATCGACAGCGCTCTCCCAGGGCCGGCGGAAGAGCTCGCTCTCCTGGGTCTGATTGTGGTTGGGCTTCGCAGGACGGGCTACTCCTGGTGGGTCGTCTACCTGGTCGCGATCGCGGTCCGTGTGCCGTTTCACCTGTACTACGGGTGGGGTGCGATCGCGATCGCGATCTGGCCGGCGATCGCCGTCTACCTCTACCGTCGTTCGGGAGCGATCTGGGGCCTCGTTGCTGGTCACGCGCTCTGGGACCTCACATCGTTCCTCTCGGTGCATACGGACTGGCCTGCCGTCGACCTCCGCATGTACGCCGCAGCGTTCGGTGCGATCGCGGTCCTCGCCGTCGTGATCAAACGCTCACCCGCTCCGACCGCACCGGCACCGCCGCGGTCACCCGCCGCGGAGTAAGTGCGTCAACTACGAACGGCCCGGCACCCCGAAGAGTGCCGGGCCGTTCGTAGTTGACGCTGCTACAGCGTCCAACCGGCCTGAGGAGTGGCCACGGTGAGGAACGGCGTTTGCTTGGGCGTGCCATCGCCGTGGTGCTCCTTCGGGGTGCAGAAGCGCAACGGTCCTCGTGCGCGGTCGAAGATGCGGGCTGCGTGGTGGTCCCAGTGATGAATCCACCACTGCGACAGCGCCTGCCCGTCGCCGTCGCGTGCGAGCTCCACCGCCTTCCCGTGAGCAAGCCAGGACACGTAGAGCCGCTGCACGACCTCGGGGTGCTCCCACCAGCGCGGACACCACGGGATCTCGCCGCGCTTTTCCACACCGAACCCCTCCATCTTCGCCAGCTGCTCCCCAACCCAGCGGACGAAGCCCTCGGTCTCCGCAGTGCGGTCCACCGGCGCACTGTCGTCTGGCGGCGGCGCCCCGTCCTCGGGAGGCGGCGCGTCCGCGTCGGAGGGCTGGGACAGGTCAGGCCAGGTATCAAACGGGCTGGACATCGCGGATCTCCTCGGTCTCTTCCACATCGCGCGCAGCCGGCTTCACGTCGCCGATGCGCTCCTTGAGCTTCTTGTCCCGGAACCACGGGGTGGTCTTCACCAGCACCGGCCGGGCGCCCGGAACACTGACGATCGCCCGCCAGAATGGCAGTCCTTCCAGGTCGCCGGCGGTCATGATCGGCCGGACCTGGGTGCTCGTCGACGTCGACCGGTTGTTGCTGCCGGCGGAGTAGGACTTGATGACTTCCTTGAACGTGCCGACGCTGTCGGAGAGGCGTCGGAGGAAGTCGCCCTGCGCACTCTCGCCGCCGCCGTAGATGCGGATCCCGGCGGCGTTCCACATCGCGTTCATCGTTTCGGCGCCGAACTCCTTCACGCCCTGCGCCCAGGACTGGAAGTACGACGACAGCGCGATGCCGTAGCCGCCGTAGTACGAGTACAGGTCCGGCAGTTCCGGCCACTTCACCACGTTCGCGCACTCGTCGAGCTCCACCACGAACGGAGTCTCCAACCGGCCACCGTTGTCCTCGGCGAGCTGCTCCGCGGCCTTGCACACCGCCCGCACGAGCGCGGTCAGGAACGCCGACGACGCGGCGGTGCCCTTCTTCGACAGCAGGATCAGCGTGTCCTTGCTGCGGACGAACGTCTCCGGGTCGAACCGGCGGATCCCGGACGTGTTCGTCCACGCCATCGCCTGGTCGTTGCTCAGCGCACTTGCCATGCGCTGTGCGGTGGCGTAGACGCTCTTTCGGGTGCGGTCGTACTGCTCCTCCATGCCCTTCATGGCCATCGCCGCCGACGGGTCCCCGGACCGTTCAAGAATGTCGAGGATCTCGCCGCCGCCGGTCTCGGTGTTCAACCAGCCGTGCACGTCAGCGAGTGTCTTGTTCGTCCGCGCGGCCGCGAGGAGCGCGAACGCGAGCAGGCTCTTGCCCTGCGGGTCGAACTGCGCATCCGTCTTCGCGCCCTTGGGCTTCGTCGCGGTCTCGAAGATCTCCGCGAGCTCGTCCGCGTCGTCGCGGGTGCGGATTCCCATCAGCGGGTTGAACACGAAGTCCGGGCGGGTGTCTTTCCGGTAGATCCGCTGCGGGTCGAACACCCACGCGGTGCTCGTCGGCCGGCCCGCGATGATCTCCCGGACCCCATCGATGCGACGGGAGGTGAACATCGCCGCCCCGGGTGCATTGACCATCTTCGGGATCACCTGACCGCTGGTCTTGCCCCGTCCTGGACCCATCAACGCCATGCACGTGTCACGCCATCCCTGGAAGATCGGCCCACCGTGCACGAGCGTGCCGACCTGCTGCCCGGGCGCGAGGCCCACCGCGTTCGGGTGCAGCCGCACCGCTTCCTTCCGCCTGGCCGGGTACTTCGCCGCGCGAATGTCGTTGCGGTGCAGCATCTTCGACTGCAGGTGATCCATCGCACCGCTACCGGCCTTCCGGATGACCATCCACACCGCGGCCGCGATCGCCAGAACGACCACCGCGATGATCAGCGCAGTACCCCACCACGGCCACTGGAACTGCTCGAGCGCCGTCTGGAACGGGTCCGGTGTCGTCGTCTTCATCAGTTGTTCCCTTTGCTCGTGCATCCGGTGAGGGTCCGGTCGAGTGCGTGCTTGTCGTCGGTGGCGATCGACAGGTGCCACTTCGTGGCCACGGTCACGAACGACGCCGCGTAGTTGCAGGCGTCGCCCGTGTTCGCCGGCATCCACTCCGCGGGCCCGGAGTCGGACTTCTCTTCGTTCGCGGGCCCGTCGACGGCCACGAGGTTCGTCGCCTGGTCGTTCGCGAACGCTTCCCGCTGCTCGGGCGTCCACGACGCGGCCCCGTGCCGCCACGCAAGCGACAACGGGAATCGATGGTCGACCTGAACAGCCAGGCTCGACGTCGGCCCGCGGTGGAAGGCGATCGTGCGGCCCGTGTACGGGTCGTGGAGCGTCCCGGAGAGCACGACGCACCCGTTGGTGCCCGGCTTCACCACGACGGCCGTGAGGTCCCGGCGGAGGACGTCGTTGCGGGTGTCGCAGCCGTTGTGGTCGGTGTCGGCCCACGCTGGCCCGAACGCGTCCCGGTCGTACCGGGCCGGCACGTACGCGTCGGAGACCGGGAGGGCGCGGAGATCGCGCAGCGCCTCGGCTGCCGGCGTCGTGGCCACCGTGCTCGAGGTGAATGGTCCAGCCGTCGACGGCGGAACGATCCCACTCGCAGCGAGCTCCGGGTGCATGTAGGGCGCGACGATCGCGGCGATGCCCGCGGCCGCGACGAGGGCGGCCGCGGTGAGGAGCTGCGACTGCGTGCGGCGTCTCACTGGGGGTCTCCTTCCCGGGCGGCTGCTTCGGCGAGGATCTGCCGCACTCGACGTCGGGACAGGCCCGATGCTTCCGCGGCGCCCTTCTGCCCCAGGACCTCCACGGCGGCCACGATCGTCGCGTCCCGGTCCCGGCGGGCTTCCTTGTACGTGTCGACGACGTCGCGCACGGTCTCCGCGACACCGGACATGGTGCGGCTCATCCCTGCCATCGTCACCAGATCCTCACCGTCAGCGGACCGCCGGGCTCGACGGCGCTGACCGTGAAGCTGGTCGGCGTCACCGGGCCGGTGACGTCGTGCGCGATGTGGAGCCAGCCCTGTGCCCAGAGCAGCACGTCCTCGAGCGTGTGCGCGTCGTGGGTGTGTTCGTGGACGAGCTCGCTACCGTGCGCTCCCGACTGCAGCACCCATTCGCCCGCCCCGGGCAGCTGCTGCAGCTGCAGCCGCTCCCACGGGTCGGCCCCGGCCTCCTCGACGGCGTTGACCCGGTGTGACAGCAGGCCGCGGAACCGCACGCGGCCACCGTGGAGGTCCGGGCTCATCCCGACCGCGGGAATGTCGGCTGCATCGGTGACGGGTCCTGTCCAGACCGACACGCAGGGGACGACGTCCCAGCCGTCGTTGCTGAGTTCCATCCCGGTGGCGAACCGGCACACCGGTGCACCACGGTCGGCGATCGCGTCGACGATTCCCGCCACCGTCGGCCGCGCTACGGCGACGGGGAAGGGATCCTCGGCGAGCATCCCCCGCGGGCCGTAGTGCATGACCTGCACCAGCGCGGGATCCGCGTCGTCGGCGAACACGCAGTAGTCCGCCGGCACTTCGTTGCGCGTCGGGGACCATGTCGCCTCGTGCTCCGTGGTGAGGCCGTTCCACAGCACGGACGTCCCTGCCTCGAGCGAGCCGAGGTCCTCGAACGTCACGGCGGCCGCGTCGACGCGAGCCTGCACGGTATTCACGATCGGGCTCCGTCCCGCTGATCGATGACGTGCCAGACCACGGCCGTGAGGAGTGCTGCGACGCTGGCGACGAGTGCGCCGGCGTAGAGGAACCCGGACGGTGTCCACGCGGCCTGCCACGCGCCAGCAGCCGCGTGCGCGCCGAGGAAGGCGCGGCCGACCGATGCGGCGAACAGCAGGCCGACGACCCACATGGGGACGCCGGCTGCGAATCCAACGGCGGTGTTCCGGCCGAGGATCAGCAGGCGTCGGGGCCACGGTGACCGGGGCGGGTTCTGGTGCAGGTATCCGGTGCTCATGGTGTGCTCCTTCGCGGATCGGTTCTTCGGTGGTGCTTGGGCTAGAGGCCGTCGACGGGGCGCCAGACCTGGTCGTTGGGGGTGCCCCACACCTTCTGGATCTTCACGACGTCGCCGGCCTTCGGAGCGGCGATCATCATGTCGCCGCCGAGGCTGATCCCCACGTGCCAGGCGTCGTTGCCGCCCCAGAAGATGAGGTCCCCGGGCTGCGCTTCGCTGAGAGGGTGCATCTGCCCTCGAGCGACCCCGTTGCGCCACTGAGTCGTGGCGGAGTGGCCGGCGTCGATGTTGACGCCGATCTGCGCGTACGCGACCTTCGTCAGCCCGGAGCAGTCCCACACGTTCGGGCCGGCACCGCCGAGGACGTACGCCTCGCCCAGCTGCTCTTTCGCGAACCCGATGACCTGGTTGATCTTCGCCGCATGCGGCCCCGTCGCGGGCTGCTCACCCTCGGCGAGCACGTTCTTCGTCCCGCCGGCGCCGCCACCGGCCGCGGCACCCGCGCCGGCGGTGCAAGTGGGACCCTCGTTGGTCTGCGAGACGGTTGAGACCGTGACGCCGGAGAGGGCATTCAACATCTCGACCGCATACGCCGACTTCGTCGCATACGCATCAGGGAACGCGGACCCCTCGACCGACTGTGCGGCCTCGCCCGGGTCCATGGTGTCCCAGCCGGGCACCTTCACCAGGCGCTCGTAGAACAGGTTGATCGCGTAGTCGATGTCCGTGACCTGCGCGAGGGTGCCCCACCCCTGGGAGGGCCGCATCTGGAACAGGCCGGCGGAGTCGCGGTCGCCGCCGGAGAGGTTGTTGAGGGTGGACTCCGTCATCGCGGCCATCAGCGCGGTCTGCTGCGCGTGCCGGGTCAGGCCCCGCTCCTTGCCAATCGAGACGATCGCCGCGGCGTTCTTCACCTGGTCGCCGGAGTACGGGCCGACCTTCGCCGGCAGGGTGCCCTTCTGCACGGACACGGCCGTGCCGGACACGGTGCCGGCGGCACCGCATGTGGCGGCAGCTGCCTGGTCGTCGTCCCCGGCGCCGGTGATGATCGTGAACAGCACCACCACGATCACGACGATGCCGATCACGGGCGCCAGCGCCGCGATCGCGAGCATTCCACCCTTCCCCATGACCTACTCCTGCCCGCCGGCGTTGATGTAGGACGCCAGCCACGGATCGGCCTTGGTGTCGCGGTGCAGGGTCACCGTGATCGGGCCGCCCGTCGACGCGGTGAACTGGAACGCCTGATCCGTCGACGTCTGCTGGTCGCCGACCGGGGTCCGGTCGTCGTGGATGCCGGCGCAGGGCACGTTGCCTGGCCGCACGGCGGAGTACAGCTGCCACGCTTCCGGCGTCAGGTATGGGGTGAGGGAGCGCTGCCACGCGTTCTTCGTCTCGGTGGGCTGGCAGAACCGGTCCGCGACCGTGTGCGCCACCTCCTCGCTCGAGGGCGCGGCCGAGCGCGTTGGAATCGGCGTCGACGTCGCGGCTACTTCGCTCCCACGGTGGGGCAGGCGGGCAGCGATCACGACCACCGCCGCGGCGACCGCGAGCACGGCGATGGCGGCGAACGCGATCAAGAGACGCTTCCGCGTCATGCTGCACCCCCGACGAGCTGGACTGCGAGCAGGACGGCACCGACGGCGATCGCGGTCCATCCCACGATGAGCAGGCCGACGAGCCCCCGCGAGAGCTGGCGCATCTGGGTGTCCCAGAGCCAGTCGTGCACAAGGCCCCGCTCCCGCGAGATCTTCAGCATCACGGCGCCACCACCAGCCACACCACGATCGGGAGAACCACGACGCGCGAAAGCAGCAGTGCGCGATCCGCCCACCGCCCGCTGGCGGGCTGCCCCCACTGTGCGGTGCATCCACCGGGTACCCGGCGCCGATCACGGAGGCACATGGGTGTCAGAGCCCCTTCGCGACGGCGGCGCCGGCGGCGAGCCACGCAAGCTTGGTGGACTCCTGCAGGGCGTCGAAGTTGATGATCCGCGCCTTCAGCCCCGCGTCGTACGGGATCGTCAGGACGTCGCGGCCCAGACCGGCGTCCTTGAAGCGGCGCACCTGCTCGGTCACCTTCTCGGGCTTCACATCGCTGGTCTCCACCCCGACGATCACGACGGCGTTCTCCGCGAGCTCGCGGTAGCGTCCGCCGGCGTTGACGAGCTGCTCGAGCAGGAGCGCTGCGGACTCGCACCACTTGTCGTCGGTGGTGGTCGGGACGACCAGCTGGTCCGTGCGGTCCAGGCCCGCGAGCCACATCGGGTCGGTCTCGTCGTTGCCGGAGTCGATGAGCACCAGGCGGTAGAACTTCGTCAGCACCTTGTGCACCCGGTCGACGGTCTCGGCGCCGAACCGCTGCTCGGCCGCGAGGATGTCGGGCTTGGACTTCAACACGTCGTACCGGTCACGGGTCTGGTGGTGCACGTACTCGGCCATGTCCGCGGACCGAGCCTCGGTGCCCAACAGCCGGTCGATCTCCGGCAGCAGGTCCAGCACGGACGCGTCGTGACGAGCGGCCTCCGTCGACCACCCGAGCGTGCCACGGGTCTGGTTGTTGTCCCACGCCACGGTTGCCGCGCCGGAGTGCCGAGTCAGGACGGTCGACAGGCACACCGTGGCGAGGGTCTTCCCGGCGCCGCCCTTGCCGTTGGCGACCATGATCGTGCGGGGGCCGACGTGGTGCTGGCTGACCAGGTGCACCTGCTCCCGGTGTCGTCGTTCCGCCTCCGAGGGTGCCATGCGGAGCCCGAGGCCGGTGAGGAACCCGCGGAACCCGGTCGTGGCGGGCTCTTCCACGGTCTCCTGCGTGAGGAACGACTGCCGCGCCTCCCGCCGCGTAGCGGGGGCCTCATCCACCGTCGCGGCGTTCGGCGGTGACACGGGGACGTCGGCCGGAGCTGCGGCCGTTTCCTGCCCGCGGTTCGCGGCGGCCGCGTCGAGCCACGGCGACGTCGACACTGCCGCAGGAGCCGGCGCCTGCGCCTGCGGTGCTGCCGGGACGTCGTGGCCGCCGTCGACGGTGCCGGTGACGGGGGCGATCGCGCCGTGGCCGTCGATGCTGAACAGGGTGTCCTGCCCAGTGGCCCGGTCGTGGCTGCGGACCACGACGGCGTTGCCGAGCTGCGTGGCGACGTCGCGGAGCCAGTCCATCGCGTCGGGGTAGGCGGTGTCGCCGGTGAAGGCGACGTCACCGATGGTGAGGGTGCCCTCGTCGGCGATGAGGCTGTAGTCGACGTGCACGGTGCTGTTCGGCATGAGCGGTTCGTCCTTGTCTGCTCGAGCGGATACGTACGGGGGGTGTCAGTCGCGGAGGCGTGCGTCGGTGTCGTGGACGGCCATCTGGGTGGCGGTGCGGAGCATCTTGACGGGGATCCCGACGCGCTCGCTGATCTTCAGCAGCACCTTCCCGGCGCCGGGAGGGGCACCCTTGGCGCCCTTCTGCCGGCGGGATCCGATCCAGTCCTTGGATTGGGAGAACGAGGCGACCATGTTGATCTCCTTCGGCGTCAACGGGCGCACCTTGCTCAGCTCGAGCAGGTCGTCGCGGCTGAGACCCATCAGCAGCAGCAGGCCGGAGCGTTCGATGAAGCCCTTGGCCTTCTCCCGGTCGTCCGCGTTCGGCAGCGACAGCAGGTCCTTCGGCGAGTGCGTGATCTTCAACTCCGCGGTCCCGACGGACCGGTTCGTGCGGGAGAGGCCGTCGACGAGGTCGACCATGCCCTCGCAGGCACGGATCGGGTACCAGAACTCGTCCATCAGGGTCGTGTAGCCGCCCCAGGTGATCGCCGGCGCGTACTGCTGACCCTCGTCGGCGGCTTCCTGCTGCTTGCGCTTCTCGTGTTCGGCGAGCTCCCAGTGCGCGTCGATCGCGTCCATGCCCAGCGACCAGGTCGACAGCATCGCGGCGGAGAGCAGCTTGGTGTTCTTCCGGCCGATCGAGGACGTGTCGAAGCAGAACCCACCGGGATTGCCGGGAACGAACTCGACCGAGTTGTTGCCGGAGAGCATCTGCCCCATGTCGCCGGTCATCAGCGATCGCAGCGTCTGCCCGAGCCGCTTGTACTCGGTGTGGAACTCCGCAGCGGTGGCGGTGCCGGTGCGCTGCAGCATCAGCTGTGACGGGCTGTCGAACGCTCGCACCAGGTCCGAGGTCACGGCGACCTCGTTCGGTCCGGTGTGCTCGAGGATGGTGTCGACGATCGCTTCGATCGCGGTTTCCTCGTAGTCCTTGACCGGTTCCGAGGTGCCGCGGCTGATCTTCACGACCAGCTTCACCAGGTCGATCGACTTCGCCCGCGCCAGGATCAGCAGCTCTTCACCGACCTTGCCGCCGATCCGGCGGGCGGCGTAGCCGAGCGGGCCAGGCGACAGCACGTTCAGCTGGTGGCGGGCACGCGGGCCGATGGAGAACACGGTCCCGCCGAGCTCCTCGATCCACGGCACGTGCTCACCCTTGATCGGGTCGAACACTGCCGGGGTGAGGCCGCGGCCGACCTGCCCGCCAAGGAGCGTCTGCGCGGTGGAGGACTTCCCGAGCCCGTTGAGCCCGAACATGAACGCGGACGGGGAGGAGATCACGTTCGCCCGGTAGAGGGCATCGTGGTCGGTGCACACCGCGGAGTGGGTGTTCATGTCGCGGCCGAGCGGGGACCCGTTGATCGGCCGGCCGGTGCCGGCACCGAACGGGTAGATCCCGCACACCTGCACGCTCGTTGCGAACCATCGCGGTGGTTGCGGGATCTGCTCCCACCCGCCACCACGGGGCCCGAAGAACCCCGACGGGGTCAGCGTCTGCGTCTTCGTCGATGCCCGAGCCATCAGCGGGTCTCCTTCGAGGGCGTCATGTGCCCGGCGCCAGGAGCGCCGAAGATGAAGTGGTTGGGGCTGACGCCTGCGGGCGGGGTGCCGAACAGCTCGACCGGGTCGAGCAGATTCACCCGCTCCATCGTGGATGGGCTGATCGGGAGGATCACACCACCGAGGGCGTCTACCAACGCGTGCCCCTGGACCGGCATGGGGATCGTGCGCGCCGTTGAGTGACCGATGGTGCCGTAGACCACCTTCGGGGTGATCGCCGGTCCAGCGGCCAGGTCGCGGAGCTCGTCGGCTGGGGTTGGGGTGCCGTTCACGGTGTGCTCCTGCATCATTCGGTCCGGTCGGTGACGGTCTGCATGGCGGTGGCGTACTCCCACGGCAGGACGCCGAGGGGGAGGGTGGAGTGGAACGCGGCGGAGGTGTCGGTCTCGATGAACCGGTACGAGATGTTCGTGCCGTTGAAGATCTGCTTCAGCTCCCCGATGGCGTTGTTCGTGCCGCGCTTGGTGGGGTCGAAGGTGACGGTGACCTCGATTGCGAACGCTGTCATCGCCGCCCCGGTCATCAGGTCGACCTCGGTCTTCTGCGCCAGCTGTTCCCGGCGCTTCTCGATCTCGTTGTCTTCTCCGCGGATGCCGCTGCTGTTGCGCTTGGCGTTGCCGCGCATCTTCTTCGCGAGCTTGAATGCCTTCCCGGGATCCACCGGGCCGTAGAACACGGCGGCGCGCTTGCGGAGGAACTTCCCGTTCGGCTGGAACAACCGGTTCATGAGGTCTTCGGTGATCAGCGCCTGCGGCGGGGCGACCATCATGGCCGTGATCGATGCGACCCCGTCGTGGTAGCAGATCCGCCGGGCACTGTCGTCGAACGCGTCCGGCCCGGCCTGGGTGACCCGCATGTGGAACGGGTTCCCGGCGAGCTCGTCGGAGCCGTACTCCCGGGCCCGCTCCGGCCGGTACGCGACCCGCACTGCGCGGGCCAGCTCGCTGCTGGTGGCCACGACCGGGGAGCCGGCGCCGGCTTCGGCGAGCCCGTCTCGGTGGTAGGGCAGCTTCGCGGCGATATCGGCTGCTGCTTCCTCGACGTCGTCGGCGATCTTGTTCACGTTCCACACCACAGAGGCGAAGACCTCGACGTCCGCGTACGTGCCCGACAGTGCCCGGGCGCCCTCGCGAAGCTGGCGCTGTGCTGCTGCGGGGGCGTTTGGGGAGACTTCGTTGTCGATCTTCTGCACGAGCGGTTCGATGGATTCCTGCGCGGAGTCGACCACGATCACGGCGCCCTCGATGGCGGTGTCCAGTGACAGGGACGCGATCCACCCGCCGAACGAGGACACCTGCGAATCGATGCTGTCCTGCGGCAGCAGCGCGGTGCCATCGGGGTGGCAGGAGAACGTCGCGGACAGCAGCGGCTTCCGGGAGCTCTTCCGGTGGTGCAGGAGCACGTACTCCTCCCCCTCGCCGTCGGTGCCGGTGATCTCCTCGAGATCGGCGAGCATCCCTGGCAGCGCCGTCATCGACTCGGCGGGCAGCGTCGTGAACAGGCCCGTCTCGTACGTGTTCGTGCCGGCGCGGCTCCGCTTGGCGCTCACATGCCCGTCCCACAGCTTCGCCGCGAGGGTGCGGCCCGAGTTCGGGTCGCCCCACCGGACGATGAACACGGCGTTCGCAGCGATGCCCGCGAGCGGGGCGAGGATTGCTCCGGCCCACCAGCCGACGCTGACGCAGACGACACCGACCATCACACCGCCGAGCAGCATCGCCCAGCCGAGGAACGTCAGCCCGCCGAGGGTGCCCTTCGTGGACGGCAACCAGTTCCCGAACCGGATGCGTTCCTTGCCCGCTGTCTCACTCACTGATCATTCCTTCCGCCGTGGACGGTGCATCGCCCGCGCCACTTGCGACGACCTGAGCGGCCGCCATTGAAGCCGTCGACCCGGACGACTGCCCCGAGTCCGGCGACGATCCGCCGGCAACCGATCCACCATCCGAACCGCCACCGCTCGCACCCGCGGCGCTGCTGCCGCTGTCTGCTGCCGCCCCGCTGGCGCCGCCACCGTCGCCGACCATCCCGCCGGCACCATCACCGGAGGTTCCGGCATCGCTGCTGCCCCCACCCGCGACCGGACTCGAGTCACCACCGCCAGCGCCGCCGCCGCCGGAAGCGGCCACTTCACCGCCGCCCGCGACACCACCAGCAGCGCCGCCCCCGGCACCTGCTCCTGCGCCGGCTGCGCCAGCACCCGACGCACCCGCGGACGCACCGCCCGTCGCCACGGCCGCACCGACCGCGACGCCGGCCTGGACCACCGCGGCGGCGGCCCCGAGAGCCATCGCCCCGCCGATCGCGGATCCGAGCGCGCCGGAGGCTGGGACGAGCAGCCGCATGATCGCCGGCAGCGCGATCACCGCGAGGCCGATCAGCATGAGCCCGTAGATGACTCCGCCGGCACCGTCCTGGCCGTTCTTCAACCGCCACGCGAATGCGTAGATCGACGCGGCAAGGGGGCTGTAGATGATGAACGCGATGATCCAGGCGGTGATCTTCTCGAAAGCCTGCTCACCGCGGCGGAGCACCGCGTACGCGGCGCTGACCTGCCAGAACGCGTTCAGCAGCAGCATCAGCGCCTGCCGGACGAACATGATCACCCACTGGATCCCGACCGCGAGCACCCCGATGAGTCCAAGGATCAGCGCCAGCCCGGGCGACGTCGTCGCGAAGGCCGCGTCGACGTACCCGGCCGTCGCCGAGATCCCGGAGACCTTCAAGATCCACTGCCCGTAGGCGTCCCCGCCCCAGACGAAGATCTGGATCGCAGCTGTCCCCAGCGTGATCACCGCCACGGTCTTCCCGAGCGCTGTCATCGCCTCCTGGAACGGTTCCCCGCGGTGGGAGTACATGACCCGTGCACCGGCGACAATCAGGCCCAGCGTGAGCAGCATGATCGTGATCGGCAGCGTCGTGTCCTGGAACCACGACGTGGCCTTGTTGTCGAGACTGACCTGGAAACCCGCCCCGACCCAGCTGGTCAGGAACTGCTTCATGACGTCGTCGTACGCCGCGAACATCGTCTCCGCAGCCTGCTTGAAACCGTTCGACGCGGCCGACGATGCTGCGGCTCCCACACCTTGCTTGACCGCGCAGAGCGCCGGGCTCGCAATGCAGAGGGCGGTGTCTCCTGGGTTCACGATTTCGTCCCCGTCCATTTGATGAAGTCCCCGTCGCTCGGCGTTGTGCCGGCATTCGAGGTGGCCCCGTTATCCAGGACGGCGATCTTCCAGTCGCCGTCGACCCAGACCATCGTCATCGGCATGCCGTAGTAGCCCGTCGACGAGGACGGGTATGAGTACACGAGCGTCAGCTCAACCCGGTCCTTCGTGAACGCGTCGATGGAGAAGCCAGCCGGATTCATGCCCGAGGAGCGCATCTGTTCAGGATCCGACTGCTGCGGTGCGACCTCGAGACTCTTCTTCTTCCCAGCGGAATCGGCGATGTAGAAGTCCAGCGACTCCGCCGCGGAGTGCGTGCCGTACTGGTCGTAGATCGCAGTCGTTGCCGCGAGTGCCGCACCGAGCGGTGACCGTGCGAAGCACGCGTCGAACCCGTCGACGGTCTTCGTCGGGCCGACCGACTTCGACACCGGCCACGTCAGTCCTTCTTGCCCGGTCTTCCAGGTGAGATCGGACGGGACCTTCGGCGTCGACGACGTGTCGGTCACCCTCACGTTGCACGGACCGTCCGCAGCCGCCGACGTGCTCGAGGTCGGGGCCGGCTTACTCGCGGCCCCCTGGTCGTCGTTGTTCGCCGGAGCGAACACGCCGAGCAGGGTGGAGATCAGCACGACGATGATGACCAGGACGAGGACCACGATCGCGGCGATCCCTGCGGGCTTGGAGTTCCAGCCGCGCTTGAGTGCGGTGCCGAAGCCTCGACGGTTGGTGTTGCGGTTGCGTGGTGCCATGACGGCCTCCCGGGGTTGGTGTCGGTTAGGCGCCGGGGATCTGCTTGCAGTTCGCCGACACGGACCCGAGGAAGATCGACACCACCCCGACGGCCGCACCGATCAGGGCTGCGCCGCCGATCCACCAGCCGAGACCCTTCAAGGTCTCGCCACCATCGTGGCGGCGACCGGAGAAGAACATGCCGATCCCGAGGATGATCAGCGCGATGACGCCGAGCGAGATCGCGACGATGCGGGTCCAGAGAGTGGCGGTGTCGAGGGCGTCCTGCGCCTTCCCGGGCAGGCAGTACGCCTGTGCGACGACCATGCCGGCGCGGTTGGTGGCGTCGAACGCACGCGGTGACTTCGCGACGACGGCGTAGATGGCGTTGCTGATCATTCGGCCTTCTCCTTGTTTGACTGCGCCCCCAGGAGCGCCTTGGTGACCCGTTGCACGGGACGGGCGAGCTGCCCGGCCAACGCAGGGGAGATTTCTGCCACCGCCCGGAGGCGTGGAAGCCACGGCACCGGCACGACCGGTACAGCGCCGGCGAGCACGCGCTGCTCGCGCGCCGCGGCCGGGACCGGCTTGCCGGGTGCATCAGCGACGACGAGGACCGCGTCGACCGCGGCCGTGCCAAGCGAGTGGATCGCGGCCTTGGTCGCGTTGATACCAGCGGGTGTCGACCGGCACACCAGGACGACCGGGCCGGCGAGCTCGTCCGCGAGCTCCGCCTCGGGAAGGGCGAGCAGTTGTGCCCACGTCGTCGCGCCAGCGGTGGGGTGCACGCCTACGATCGACGTCCGCCGAGCGGCGACCGCCGGTGGCAGGTCGACCCTGCCGGGGCCTGCCCATGTGGCTGCGTCGTCGCCCTGCGCGACAGAGCTGCCGTCGAGTCGAAGGACCACCTTGGTCACCAGCTGCCCGTCCGTCACGACGACGCGCACGGGAGCGGTTGCGTCGACCATCTGAGCGACAGCGTCGAGCACGCGTCGCCGCACGTCCTCCCCCGCTGCGACGGTGAGCACGTGGCCGTTAACTGCCCACATCGGCCCGAACGCGTGCGTCACGGCGACCGGTGGGACGAGCTCCGCGGCGCACTCGGTGCAGTACCGAGTTCCGAGCTTCGTGCCCCCGCACTGTGGGCATGTGCGGACGCTGTCATCACCGGAGGTCAGCGAAGGATCGGACCAGTCCGAGCTTGCAGCGGCGGGAGTCGCCATCGTGTGCCTCCAACGGGGGTAGAAACCATCGTTGAAGGCAGCGTAGCACTACGCGCTATGCGTTGCGCTAGTCAGTATGTGTTTTGCTACGCATTATGCGTAGTGAGGCTACGGCTGCTTACGTGCCGCTTCGATCTCCTCGAGGAGTGCAGTCAGCCGGTTGAGGTGCTCGGTCGACACGTCCTGGCCCAGTGTGCGGGCGGCGTGCAGCTGCACAGGGCTCGTTCGCTCCGCAAGTGTGAACCGGAGGGCGGCGTCGATGGTTTCCGTCAACTGGCTGTCTGGCCCGATGAGGTAGGCGGGGTCGACCTCGAAGTACTGCGCGATCGCGGACAAGAGCAGCTTGTCGTCGACGAGGTACTTGTTCCCGGCGCGCATGTACTCCCACCGGGAGCGGCTGAGCTTGATGTAGCGGTCCGCGAGGTAGTCGCGGATCTTCGTGTACGTGACGGGTGCACCGTCGGGCGCCATGATCGTGCGGCAGAGCAGGTCGAGCTTGCGGGCTAGGGCGGCCCGCTGCTCCTTCTGCTCGTCGGTGAGCTTGTCGTAACTCATGCTGTGGACTCGATTCGGGTCGGGCCTGGTCTGTGTTCGGTGTCGGGATTCGGGAGGAGTAGTTGCGGAACGATGCTGCCGGCGAAGCTCGCGCTTGTGGCACCCATCATCAGGTGGATCAACTGCCGCTCGTACCAGCGTGGCTGGAACTGCCGCAATCGGATGTTGTCCTCCAGCTCTGCCCAGCGTTGCCAGAGTGCCAGCTCCGCGACCTCTCCGCGACTCCTGAATGCGGCCTGGTGGCGTTCGGATCGTGTGTGAACGCTGTACTCGGGGTTTGTGAGCATGGCGCGGTCGCTGACTGGGATTGACACGATGAGCAGGACCCGTCGCCATGCGGGGACGAGGACTGGATGAGCGGCTGCCACGACGACACCAACGGCCGTCACCACACACATGGACACGACCGCGATTTCCCACAACGGCTCAACGTTGCCCGTCATGAGCGCGTGCGGGGCCACGGTGGCGCGCACCACACCGATGACGAGGCTCTCGCTCACCCACAGCAGGTCGACCACGGCGGCGACGCCAATGAGGCTCACACCCCAACGGGTGGTCCACTCGCCGTAGCCGGGTAGCCCCTTGAAGGCGACGCGGAGGACCTGGATGCCGAACAGGCCGACACAGATCGGCAGGATTGCGGCGAAGAGTTCGCGCAGGGGTTCCCCGGTGTACCTGCCGAGGTACGGGTCAGACACGGACCAGTCGGCTGCCATGAACAGCGCGGACTGCGTGGCGATCATGACGAAGGTCACGGCCCACACACCAGCTTCGACCAGGCGGATCCGGCTGCCGCTCATCGCCCGGATCACCATCACCTCGAGGCAGCCGAGGGCCACGATCACGGCGGACCGATACAGCAGGTTCGTCAGGTTCTCCCCGCCGAGGAACCTGTCCACGACAACGTAGAGCCACGGCGCTTGCAGACTGCATCCGATGGCCCAGAACACGACACCGGTTGGCAGCATCGAGTTCTTGCCCCGGACGTTCGGGAACAGCATCGCTGCAGCGGCGATCCACACTGATATCACCGTGGCGATGCCCGTCACGGTGATCCAACTGGGCCCACCTGTCATCGCTCGAACACCCGCCCGAACTGGAAGTCCTTCCCGCGGCCCTTCTCGTAGCGCAGGACACGCACCGCGAGTTCGGCGCCAACCATCTCCGCTAGGCGCTCCTCCTCTGCGGAGAAGTCGCTGTGCTGGAACGTGAAGTCGAGACGTCGGCCGAGCGGGATGGCTGTTCCAAGGAGCTCAACGATCTCTGGGTTGGCGCCGATGTTCTTCCCGGCGCCATTCGGCGAGGCGATCATGTGGCCGTGCTCGTGCTGGATGATGAAGTACTGCACGGTGGGATTGCCGGGCGGGCAGTAGACCATGTCGACGTTCTGCTCAAGGTCAGATCCCCAGACCCCGTGGATTTCTTTGCCTTCGAGGTTCGAGGCCACGTAATACTCGAGGTCGCGTCCAGTGATGTCCTGCAGACGACGCTGCAGATCCATCATCGAGAGCGATTCCGGGATCCCGCGGTCATCGAGCAGCTTGAGTGCGGCTTGATCGACTCTTCCCGCCATGTTGGGACTCCCCTTCCGACTCGCCGATGGTTCCCGAAGTGCTACGCATCCAGCGTAGCCCGTCTGATCCCGGGTAGGCTCTGGCCTCATGCAGGACACAGACGCCAATCAGGTGTGGGACGTCGTAGTCGTGGGTGCCGGCCCTGCAGGGGCCACGGCAGCACGCTACGCCGCTCTCGGCGGCGCCCGCGTGCTGCTGCTCGACAAGGCTACGTTCCCCCGGTACAAGACGTGCGGTGGCGGCATCATTGGTCAGTCGCGGCACCGGATGAACGACCATGCTCTCGCAACGATCGAGGCGGACGTCCCCGAGGTGGGTTTCTCGCATCGCATGGGTCGCGTGACCCGCGTTCGCACCCAGGCACCCTTCGTTGCGATGGTCGACCGGGAACGATTCGACCAGGCCAACGTCGACGCGGCTAAGGAAGCCGGCGCCGATTTCCGCGACGGCGCCAACGTCCGATCCCTCACGGACGAGGACGGGCAAACCCGTCTCGCTCTCTCAGATGGCGACGAACTGTTTGCACGCGTCGTCATCGGCGCCGATGGCTCCGGCGGACGCGTCGGCCGGCATGTCGGTGTTGTCATCGAGCGGACCGACCTCGGCCTCGAGGTCGAAGTCCCCCGCCGACCAGAGGACGCCGCGACCGGCGTCCTGCTGGACTGGGGCCCTCGCCCAGGCACGTACGCGTGGGTGTTCCCCAAGGAGAAGACCCTCACCGTTGGCGTCATCGAGCGAAAGGGCTACGGGGACCAGACGCGGGGCTACTTGAACGACTGGATCAAACGACTCGACCTGCATCCCACTGACCAGGACCGCAGCAGCGGACACCTCACTCAGTGGCGCGCCCATAACTCCCCGCTGCGCCGCGGCACCGTCGTGCTCGCCGGCGAGACGGCGGGGCTCCTTGAGCCGTGGACACGTGAAGGGATCTCCTTCGCCCTCCGCTCCGGTGAATGGGCAGGTATCGCCGCGGCCGCGTTCGCCGGCGGTGACGCTGCTGCCCTCGACCGCTACGAGGCGCAGGTACACGCGGAGCTCGTGCCCGAGATCAACGCCGGCGAGAAGCTGCTGCGCATGTTCACCCGGTTCCCGGGCGGCTTCCACTTCCTGATCTCCAAGACCCCCATCGGACGGAACTACTTCGTGCGGTTCTGCCGCGGCGAGACGACTCTGACTCGCGCGTTCCGGCACCGTTGGGTGCAAATCGTCGCCGGGTGGTTCCAGTGAGTGCCACGATCGGACACGCCGAAGCAGCTTCCCGGGGTAACCACGGTGTTAACACCAGACTCGTGACCATGCCCGGATCTAACGCAGGTGTGAAGCGGAACCGTCTCCCGCGCGGCGTCGAACCCGCACGGCCCGATATCCGGTTGCATCCGGACACCGGGAAGGCGTTCACGGACGCTGCCCGCGCCTCCGGCAACCTCAGCGTGTCCCTCTACCTGGAGCGGCTTCGTGCTCAGTACGAGGCCGAGTTCGGCGCGCTGCCGGTCTTCGACCAATCTCTGGAGGCCGCCCACCCAGCCGCTTAAACGACAGAACCCCCGCCGAGGCGGGGGTCCGGGGCCAAGCCCCAAGTCATGTATCTCACTGCCTGTCTAGTCGCCAAACGGGTCAGGTTGTGAGTTCCGAGAGAAGAAGCCCGGTTACCCGGGAGCCTTCGTCGTACCACCACCCCGAGAGGAGGAGGTGTCGCCATCGTAACGCACGTTGCTGCGCCCGGTACATACTCACCTGCCCGCGTGTCCGCAGCGGACACTTCGTCCGCCTGGGCGCTCACGCGCGTCCTGTCTCCTCGGCGCCGTGTGCGCGTGGCTGCTGTCGACGCGTACGGCGCCGTCGTGAACTCCTACGCCGGCCGTGGGGCCGCCGTCACCAGCGACGTCCCGGCGCGGCCGTGGGCGATGAACCTCGCCGACGACGAGCACCGCTACCGCTACCTCGGCTTCGACCTCGACACCAAACACGTCGGACTCAAGGTCGTCAAAACCGACACCGACACCATCCGCCGGCTCCTCGACGACGCCGGCATGCCACACCTGGTCTGCCAGTCCGGCCCCTCCGGCGGCCGCCACATCTGGGTCGCCCTCATCGACGGTGTCAGCGCTGACACCGTCGCTACGATCGCCCGCGACCTCGCGCGGGTCTGCAAGAGCCTCGACAAGGCTCCCCTGTCGAACCCTGCAACTGGTTGCCTCCGCCCACCGCTGAGCCCGCACCGCGATGGAGGGCGCTCCACCCCGATCATGGGCACGCTCGCCGCGCTCACGACGCCAAGCGCCCGGGCGCACCAGGTGCGTGCCCTCGCGATCGCCGCCGGCGAGCTCGCGGCGGCCACCGCGCCCGACGCCGCACTCGACGCTGGACGCCCTCTGCCGCTGGACCACCACGGGCGCCTCTACCTGCCCGGCACACGACGGCCGCTCGCAGCACGCAGCGCGGCCGCGCTGCAGGACGACGCGGCCGCCGGCGACGCGTCCGCCTCCCTGTGGCGGGTCCTCGTCGGCGCTGCAGCCGCACGGTGGCGGTACGCGGACGTCCTGGCACGCCGCGACGAGCCCGGCCTCGAGCACGTCCGCACCGTTCGTGCCGGCAGCCGCCGCGCTCCGCGGCCGACCACCGGCGAGCAGTCCCCTCTCCGGGTCCTCGCTCGTCAGTGGGACAAGGCCGTCCGCTACGTCGCAGCGAACCCTCGCGGCGCCGGCGATGATCCGACCTTCGATGGCCGAGCCGGCGCGATCGCGGACCTCGTCGACTCCCTGCAACAGCGCGCCGAGGCCTCTCCCGGACGCTGGAGCTCCGGAGGCGGCCCTGCGGACCGACGGGTCCTCGACGCGCTCAGCCTCCTTGCCCTGCAAGCCGTCAGCGTCTCCGTGGAGGCCGACATCCGCCGACTGGCCCTTCTGTGTGGCATCGGGCGTGAGACCGCGCGTACGGCGCTCCTCCGCCTCGCTGCGGACGGGTGGATCGCCAACACCGCCGCCCACGAAGGCACCCGAGCTGCGCACTGGACGATCGACCCACAGAACGCTCTCCACAGGGATACCGACCGGGGTCGGTCACAAGCGGACCCGCGCCCCGGAGGGGCCGGGGCCGCCCACCGCACCCACCTTCTGTCCGAGCTCACCGACCGACAGCAGACACGCACCCACGACACTTTCACCGCGGGCACCGGGCTGGGCCTACACACTGGGAACGTCTATGCGCGGATCCTGACCTCCCCCACGCTCGACGACACACGGACGCTGCGGACGCTCCACCGCCACGGTCTGACCCGCTGGACGCACAACGGTTGGACCGCTGCGCCGCTCGGCGAACGAGACCGCGTCGCGCAGCGCATTGGCGCCGCCGGCACTCTCCATGCGCGACAACACCGCTACGCCGTCGAGCGTGAGGCCTGGGCTTGGTGGCAAGGCGAACTCGCCTGGATGGCCTCCCCCGGCCGTCAACGCCCGGGCCGACGCCCCTCCCCCGACGCCATCACGCTCTACGACGACGGCACCAACCGACACGGCAAACACCCGCGCACCACCGACGGCCGCGCCGACTTCCGTGCTGCCCGCCAGCTCATCAGCGCCACCGGACGTCTTCCACGCGTCAGCCCACTCGCCAACGGCCGATCTGCCGCTTAGGCCAGCCCGACAAGATCCGCGGACGACTGCGCTATCGGCGCACTACTGCTGGTCCGGGAGGAATTCGTCCGCGAACTCAACCCAACCGCTGCCAGCCTCTGCGCCCAGTGCCGGCAGCACCGGAAGCGCTCCGTCCACGAAGGGGGCGACGAACACCGGGCCCTCGCGAACGACGACCCGACGGGTGACCACGACGTCCTCCGCGAAGGCGTCATGCAAGAACGGCAAGATCCGTCTGCCGTGCAGCCATTCGAGCGTGTTCAGTGTCCGGATCGTCAACACCATGACGCGCGCCACGAGCGGAACAGCGGCATGGAAGCGTTCCTCGACACCAAACGAGTGCGCACCTTGACGCTTGTCGGTGTCGGCGTGCACAACGTCGCCGTAGATCCACGCATATGCAAGCTCGTGGTCCGCCAGCGCTTCCTCCGGCGCCTCCCCTTGCTTCACCCGCACCTCGTACGCTGAGCGGCTGACCTTCTGCGACGCGACGACCTTCCAGTCCTCGCGCAGCTTCTTCAGCGCCGCGATCGCGTCGGCGTCGGCGCCGGTCTCGCGAGCGAAGTACAGCAGCGCGTTCATCGTCTTGATGCAGTGCGCATCTTCCTCGTTGAGCAACAACGGCCGGATCCGTGCAGCCGCACTCTCGACCTGCTCTTCCGGCGGATACTCCGACCGCACTGTCGTCTCTCGCGTCTCGGCGTTGACCGTCACCGTGAAGCTCGGGTTCTGCAGCTTCGCCAGCGCGTCGAGATCCTCAGCGAGCGAATGCGCCCGCACGCGTCGCGCGCGCAGCACGAACGCGATCAGCGCTCGCTCCTGCCGTTCCCGAACCTCAGCTGGATCCATGAGCAAATCCTCCACGACCCCACCGACGCTGGCCTCTCCCCCGCGAGCCCACAGGTCCCCGTACCGGCACCGGGAAGAGCCTCAGAGGCCATGTCACTCTTCGGGCCCGGACCCGGACCCGTGCAGCAGCTTCGGGACCTCGATTCGGCTGCATAGCATCTGCTAGCAACTAATAGCAGCTGCTAGTGATATCACCTGCTTGCATGTGCTAGCCTGCTAACAGGCACTATTGCCTGCTGGATTGGGCTAGCGACTGATAGTGCGTGATAGCAACGGCACACGAAAGGGGTTGCGATGATCACCCTCGTAGGAGGAACCAAGGGAGGCCCGGGCAAGAGCACGGTCGCCACCAACATCGGGGCGGCGCTCGCCCATCAGGGCAAGAGCGTGATCCTCGTCGACGCCGACAAGCAGCGATCGCTGGCCAAGTGGCACGCACGTCGAGTGGACGCCGGCGTTGAACCCGCGATGACGCTCGTCGAGAAGCGCGGCAACGTGCACGCCGCCCTGCGTGATCTCGACAAGCTCTACGACCACGTGATCGTTGACGTCGCCGGCGATGACAACCAGGAGATGCGAACAGCGATGACCGCCGCGGATCTCATGATCGTCGTCCTCCGCGCCAGTCAGTTCGACGTCGAGACGCTCGAGGAGTTCGACGAGGTGATCTCGACGGCCCGCGACTTCAACCCGGACCTGGAGGTCCGTAGCCTGCTGAGCCAGGCACCCACCAATCATAACGAGACGGAAACAGAAGACGTCTCCGAGTTCATCGTGGAGTACCCCCAGGTCAAGCCCCTCGAAACCGTTCTGTACTCGCGCAAGGCCTACCGCGACGCCGCCGCTCCTGGCCTTGGAGTGATGGAGCTCCCTGTATCGAAGGCGAAGCAGGCGCGGGCTGAGATTCAGGAGCTCACGGCGGAGGTGTACGGCTGATGCCTATCGCACGGAACAAGAAGACCGAGGCGGACCCCGACGCGATCGCCGCGTTCGGGGCCGCGGCCGACGCCCTGCCTCCCGAGACGCCCGCGACATCCCAGGCGACCGCCCCGGTGAAGGCACGGCCGCAGAGTGCGGGCGATGCGCCGTTGACGGCCCTCGTGCGCTGGCGCGGGCACGAAGCACTCCGAGACCGCATCGCCGACTACAACAAGGCGACCAGGTACCCGAATCACGCGATCATGCTGCGAGCGATGGAGATCGGCATGGAGCACATCGAGAAGAACGGCATGGAGTAGCACGCGCTAGCCTTTGCTAGTTGCTGCTAGCTCACACATGCACGTAATAGCGCCTGCTATCATTTGATAGCAGGGGCTATCTATGTGGGAAGGGAGCACGGGTATCGTGTCTGGAAGTCGGCGCCCTACGTGCCCGCCGGCTCGGTGCCCCTGGCCCAATCCGGGGGCACCACCACTCAACGGTCGTTCCAGACCCGTTGAAACCTCGGGGCGGGGGGAAGATCGCTGCCGGTCCAGGCGAGATCTGCCAGCCCGCCTCGGGCCGCGACCACGTCGAGAGCAGTCTTGAATCCCAGCAGCGCCGCGTCGAGCGCGAGACTCACAGTTGCTAGGTCGGCCGACATCGTCGCGGTGAGAATGCCGCCTCCGTTGTTGTCCTTCACCTCGAGGCTCGCCATGCTGATAGCACGTGATAGCGACGGATGCGTGAGGCCGGACACGAAGTGCCACGCACCACGGACTTCGCCGACGCTCATGCCGATGACCGGCGCGATTGCTTCCATGATCGGTCCAAACCCGGGCATGCCTCGTTCGTCGATCTCCACGCCGAGACGAGCAGCATGGTCGAGCAGTCGACGTTTCTCGGAACGGACTTGCCTCGAGTTCTCGCGTCGCATCTTCTGCTTGGCGGACCTCTCGGCGGCGTCGTCTGTCAGCTCGGGCGTCGACGCGACCACAACCGCCCTGTCATCGTGCGAAAGGTCCGAGAGCCGAGCCTCACGCGTGCGTTTCACCCGCACAAGACGCTCGTCGGGAGCAACCAGCCACGTCGCAAGACCGGAGCCCTCGATGACGGTTCGGAGGAGCGGGTAGAGGCCGATGATGGGGACTCGAATGTCCTCGCCGTCAGCCAGGACGACGAGCGCCGTTCTCAATGCGTCGCTGGAGACGTTGAGGGCATAGGGCACCAGATGGGACGTGTGAAACGGAGCTGTCGCTTCGTCGTCGGCCAAGAGCTCCGATCCCGGCCGGGCGATCTCGGGGACACTCACCCGATCATCGTGAGCGACCACTGACCGCAGTATCAGCATCTGCCAGTTCAGGCGCTCGTTGGCCTCCGCTTCGTCCCCACTCGGACCCACGATCCTCACCATTGGTGCCCCCTCTGACAGCATCCGCTACCGTGTGATAGCAGATGCTATCAGTGACTAGCTGCCCTCAGCGCTCAGTGCGGGGGAGTGCAAGGTCCGCTGAGGTGGCGTCCGACCCGCGCTTCAACGCCCGGTAGACCGTGGCCCGGGCGACGTCGAACAGCTCCGCGAGCTCGCCGGTCGTGTAGTCACCTGACCGATGCATCGACACCAGGAGCGCTTCGCGCTTGGGGGAGAGCTTGGGCTTGCCACCCCTCAGTCGACCCTTCGCTCGAGCAGTGGCCATGCCCTCTCGGGTTCTGGCGCTGACCAGGTTCGCTTCGAACTCAGCGAAGACCGACAGCATGCCGAAGATCATGCGCCCCATCGGGTCGAGAGGGTCGTACACGGATCCGTTGAAGCTGAGGCGGACGTCCTTTGCTGCGAGCTCGGCCGCGATCGTGCTGGCGTCGACGGCGGAGCGGGCGAGCCGGTCGAGCTTGGTGACCACGAGCGTGTCTCCGGCCCAGCATGCGGCGATCGCCTGTTCAAGCCCGGGGCGGGCTCGGTTCGTGCCGGATCGTCCATGGTCGACGTCTGTTGAGACACCGGGATCTGTGGCCGTTCACGCTAAGTCGCGCGATTCTGATCACGATCCGCCGCGGTTCATCTGTTTGGTCCGCGCCCCGGGGCAACGGGGATCGAGGCCTAGGCTGAAGTAGTGGAGGACGCGGAGTTTGAGCAGTTCAAGCAGGCGTTCGCATCGGTTGAAGGTCGGAAGCGATACGGCGTCGACCGTTACAGCCAAGCCCACGCCCAGGCGCTGCTCACGAACTATGACCGAGGGGTGAACACGAACTTAAGGGGCATCTTCAACCAGCGTGCGGCGCTGCGTCGTGCCGCTACCAGGGAGACGCAGGAAAGCTCGAGTGCACGCATTCGAGCGTCCTCCTTCAGGACGAGTGTCCTTCTCGTTGTCTTCGGGGTCGTAGCCCTCATCTTCGGAGCGAACGCCGCCCACAACCACACCGAATCGGTACAGCTTCCGTGCGTGAACGTCCAACACCTCGGAGAGCAGCGATCTCATCGCGAGTGCCCGACGAGGGATGAGCCCAAGCATGATGCTGCGCGAGGCCTGTTCATCGGAATCTCGGTCGTAGGCGGTGGTGTCGTGCTGTGGGGTGCAGGCTCAATTGCGCTTCGCGATCAGCCTCGGAACGCCACTGCGCAGGCGACACGTCGTCGTCGGCCGTTGTAGAAGCTGCCCTCATACCGGGCGGGGCTGACGCATGCGGGAGAGGTTCGTCCAGTCCTAGACGCCCAATTGGGGTACACCCCAACTGGACGTCAGACATGACGTCAAGGGGTGTCTGACCGCGGCCCGATCTCGAATTTTCTGACACTTCCTGGGGAGGGCCTTGGACTTCAACTAGACAAGTAGGGGTCGGAGGCGACGTGTCGGGTCAGTGGGTCGGGTACGTGCGGGTGAGCACGTTGGATCAGGGCGCAGTTCGTCAGCTCGACGGCATCGCGCTGAATCGGCGGGTGCCTGGACGCGTTCGCCCGTGGCGAGCAGGAGAAGGTCGACTTCCGGGCCTACCCGGTGCCATCCGGTGAGTGCCTGCCCCGGCACGCGTGACTGACGATCAATGACATCGACGCCGCCCTTGACGGGATGCCGGGCCCGCTCATCGCCCCCTTCCTTGACGATGTCCGGGGGCTTGAGGACAGTGCTGTCCCAACCTCTCAGCGGTTGTCGGGGTGCACCCGCTCCGCGGCGATCGCCTCGAGTTCTTCGAGGGTGAGGGGGTAGTCGCGTCCGAAGGTCGGGCGTCGACGGGAGCGCACGCGGCGGTACTCGCTCAGCATCCTCATGTAGGTGTCCAGCATCTTCTTGTGAGAGTTCCCGCCGGTTCGTCCCTTGATGAAGTCGGCCTGTTCCTCCCACCGGTCGTCATTGATCATGAACCTCGCGTACGCCGCCATCTTGCTTTCGAGCTGGTCGTTGAAGTCGAAGCCCCGGAAGGACAAGTCCTCCTCGAGGTCCTCCGGCACCGTGATTCCTTGCTGGCGGAGGATCTTGATGCTGTCACCGGTCATCCGGAAGAGTTCGAAGATGTCCATGACGCGGAGCGAATCACGAGCGCTCAGTTCGGCGGAGATTCCCGCGTACTCGGTTTCGTACTCGAGCGTGAACCCCTCTTCGAGCACCCGCGCGCGCTCGAGCTGGTACTCCTCGTCGCCGTCGGAGTCAGTCTCCGTGTCCTTGGGGAGTACGCGACCGAGGATGCGGTGCAGGAGGGACAAGATGTGCCGATCCTTCGGCGACAGCGTCTCAGGCGTGTAGCCATCCCGGGTCACTCGATTCCCGAGGTCCATGACAGCTTCACGGATGAGGGCGCGGATGAAGTCGCTAACAGTGACTCCTGCCTCGTCGGCTTGACGCTGCAGAGCGTCCCTAGTCTCGTCATCCAAACGGACTGTTGTTGTGGGCATGACCCCTCCGTATTTGCGTACGCCAGGATGACGTATCTGTATTACTGTAGCACGACCAGTCTTGGGCTAGGTCGTGGCGAGCGTCGGGGAACGTGGTGGTTCGCAGTCGGTGAGCGGGCACGTCAGCGATCGACGCTCCGCCGCCGCATCGGCACCGAGGCGCGGCGCGACCACCCGGACGCGAGTTGGACTCTGAAATCGTCCAGTCGTGAGCAGAACGTTTGGCCGCTAGGCAATCGAGCGCTACTTGCCGGGTGCCCAGTCCTGCCCGGCTCCCGCAGGGTAGACGACGCCGGCCCGTCACCCTGACGAGGGCTGGCGCCGGGAGCCCGCCGCCGGTCACGCTGAACGCATGGCGAACCTCGACCACTGCATCGTCTGCGACCGGCCTGTCCCGATCGGCACACCGGACTTCTTCGAGCAAGACGGACAACGCGCGCACCTCGGATGCGTCGTCGCCGGCATCTCCGACCTCTTCACGCCACAACGCCCATAGCGCGTACTCGTGCCAGTCAGTGCTCAACGGTGCCGGCCCCGCGGCGCGCCCGTTTGAGGTCAGCCCGTCCCACCTCCAGGTTCCGCTCCGCCGACTCCCGCAGTAGCTGCATTGCCTCCGCGAACGTGGCGAAGTCAGCGAGCGTCTCGTCGCGTTCGATCGCAGTCGCCCACTGCGTGGTCTCGCGTGTGAACACGTCGAGCAGCCGACGGGAGCGGGCGACGAACTCGGTCAGCCACCGGATCACCAGATCGGCGGGTGTTGCAGCCTCACGTAACTGGTTCCCGACCGAGTTCGCCAACGTGTTCGCTCCATCGAGCGCGGCTTTGGCCTCTTGCATTGCCACCTCCCCGGCTTCCATTAGCGCACGTGCCCTCTCGGGATCGGCCCCGTGCTCGAGCCGCTCGGCATGCGCGTTGGCGCCGTTTGCCTCGCCGGTAGTAGCGAACGTGAACAGTGCAACGCCGGACCGGTCCGCAGCCGCCACCGCCTGCGCGCTGTAGCCGCCGCTGGCGTAGAACACCGCATGCCCGATCCCGTGCGCCGCACCCCGAAGACGCTGTACGTCCGGCGACCCGACCGGCACCGCCAGGTGCTTCACCTGCGCGACCGCGTCTGTCGCGATGATGATGTCGATTCCGCCGTCTGCTCCGGCAGTCGTTCGTCGAGCGTCGGTAAATCCCATCGCCCGCATATGGCCGGCAGCGAGCTCCTCCGCCATCTGCCAGGTGAAGATGACCCGCAGGGTTCGTGCCGCGGAGGGTGGAAGCACTGAGGCAAGATGAGGTCGCGGTGGTCGCAGCCGTGTCGCTGACGCAAGAACGGGGTCCCACTCATGGAGGAGAACATCGACAGCCGACTAGGTAGTGCCGACAACACCGAACGTACTGCGGTGCTGCTGGGGGCGGGTGCCTCGAAAGACGCCGGACTTCCCCTCACCTCGGAACTTGCGGGCGCGATCGTTGACAAGGCGAATGAGGCTGGACATGGTCCTTCGCGAGGAAGACCGGACTGGGTTCGTGCGATTAATGCGGTCTACGCAGGCATGGTGGGGTATCAGGGTGCACGCGGAGAGAATCCGCGGTCCGCCGTTAATATTGAAACCTTAATATCTGCGGTTCGGTTGCTCCGTGATCGCGAGAATCACGAAGTGGCACCGTTTGTTGCGAGTTGGTCGGCGGCGCTCAGCAACTTTGGTTCATCTAATCTCCCGACTCAATCGGGTAAAGCCATCTTAGACTCGGTCGGGAAGGCCTTGAGTTCGCGAATTGGATTCGAAGACCGAAACATCACCGAGGCTGTCGCTAGAATTGCTCGGGCGGCACTTCGCCCCGATCTTAAGGAGCCCTTCGAGCGGGCCGAGGAATTTATCCTCGCATCTCTAGTTGAACTGCTCGGTGCCCACGGAGACGTCTCCTACTTCGCTCCACTCCTTCAGCTAGCGCGGGAGCAGGTTGGGGGGGTCGATGTGATCACCCTGAACTATGACCTTACTGTAGAAACAGCTGCCGCAAACGAAAACATCTCTGTTAATCGCGGCGTCGAGGGGTGGCGCCCAGGCGAGTATCTCCAGTTCCTGCCAGTCGACGGCCAATTGAATCTCATGAAGCTTCACGGATCGTTGGACTGGCAACCATCGGTTTCCCCAGATGCACCTCACTCGCAGCTCTCACCACGCGGGATTCGTGTTGTCCCGCCCGAGGCATCTCCAGAGACGTGGGGGCATCAGCGCCGCGACCTGCCCTGGATTGTGGTTGGTGATCGGGAGAAGCTGGCAACCGACGGGCCAACACTTGTTCTCAATTTCGCTGCACGATCAGCGTTGCTCCGTGCCACGCATCTCGCTGTGGCGGGCTACTCCTTCAGCGATGTGCATATCAATGCGATGATCCGCGATTGGTTGGGTGGGGACTCGGCGCGCACGATGTCAATCCTCGATCCCCATTGGCCTCGGCAGCGTTTCTACGACACGAGTGAGGACTTCCGGTCCGCGCTGATGGCTGAGTATGGGAGACGATTCGACGGCCGAGGGCGTGGCATTTTGGCTCGAGTGCAGCCCGTTGAAGGGACCACTGGGGATCGACTTGGTGAGTTGCTTAGTTCACGGCCGAGTCTCGCGCCAGACCCCATCGTGACCGTTGCTGTCACACAAAATGAGGATTCCGTTCGATTTGACGTGACGTGGCTAGGACTGGCCCTCACCGAAGTTAGCCTGACGGTAAGGCCGCTGACTGAACCAGGCTCTAACTATGGATTCTCTGCAACTACGCCCCTTTTTGATGCGCTACCGATCCCAGCCGAGACGTCTTCTCGTGGGCTATGGGGTTCTGGAATGTCGCGGGAGTTCTGGGGGACGGGTGTCACGGTGACTGTCTACGCTCCTCCGGAGACGGTTTTACCCGTGGAGCTAGATATCGACGGCTCAACGATTGCCGGTGTGGAAGGATGGCGCGGAACGGTAGGGGCGGCCTAACCGAAAACAGACAGACTGGCTTTGGCATGCTGACATAAGAGCGCCGTATTGGCGCGATCGAGAAGAGTCGGCCACCTCGAGGGTGACTGGCTGTTTAGCGTGGGGAGCGGCGTAGCACGCGTAGGGGATGGCTTGGCCGAGACGACCTCGGGAGGAGACCTTCGGGGGTGGTCGCGTTCTCCCGCGGATCTTCGTGAAGTCGTCCGAGCCCCGAGCCCCGAGCCCCGAGCCCCGAGCCCCGAGCCCCGAGGTCCCGAGGTCCCGAGCTCTTGATCGCTGATACCGCGCTCGGAGGGTCCAATGTGGCCAGGAGTCCGAGTGCCGACGTCGTCCGATGTGGCAGCTGGCTGCACCTCTGGGGCGAGGGGGCAGTCCGTGACGCCGTCGGTCGGCCAGTATGGATGGGCCACCCGACGAGAGGACGTTCGTGAGCCGCCATCGAGCCGATCGCTTGCGGAACGCACCGATGACGGCTGCGGACCGTAGGTAGGTTCGCGGTGTCGTCCGCTTCGTCGGCGCGATGGGTGTTCTCGTCTTCCTCGTCGTGGTCATCTTCGTCGCTCCGACCGTCCTGAGTTCGTACGACCTCGATCACCGACTGACGCTTCGCTGCCACGTCACGTCGGTAGAGGGGACCACTACCGCGGCGTCGGCGGCCCGAATCCGCGGGTCATCGTGACCTCCGCTGACTGCGGGAAACTCATCCTTCGCGAAGGCGTGACGCAGCGGAACTACCAGACGATCGCTGGCCGCATCAAGGCCCCGGGGGAGTACTCGATCGAGGTCGGTGCCGGGACGTGGAAGGTTCGTGGGCTGCTGCACACCATCCGCCGGAGTCCTTCAGCTTTCGGAGTCGAGCCAGCGTCCTGACGGACGAGTCACCAGTAGGGCCGGACGGAGCTGCAGAAGGCACGTGGGCCAGTCCATCCGCAACGCAGCGGTTTCGACCTACGGCGAGCTCGATGCCGTGGACACTGCCGCTGACCAGGGCAGCGATCGCTTGCGTCAGCACCTTCTCGCCTACCGCACGAGCGCTCGACGTTTCACTATCATCCAACGGCAGAATACAGACACGGCTTGCCCGTGGTCCCGACCCAACTCGCGGCGGCCGCGGGGTCAGTGGTGTCGTTGGCGGAGTGTTTGGCTTGGCGGTTCGCCGAAGCGGTCGGCGTAGGTTCGTGCGAATCGGCCGAGGTGGTGAAACTGCCATTTCCGGGCGATGTCCGCGACGGTTGTCGCGGCGTCGTCTTCGAGGTCGCTTCGGGCGCCATCGAGACGCACGTTCCGCAGATATTGCATCGGCGTGAGCCGATAGGTGCGGGCGAAGGCGCTTTGTAGACCGCGCATGCTCATGCCGGAGGCGGCTACGAGATCTTGCAGCGAGAGGGCGGTGTGCGCTTCGCGGTGGATCAGTTCCACGGCGCGGGCGAGTGGTGTGGTTGCGCCATTCGGTGCGACTCGCACGCGGAAGGTGTCGAGGACGGCGTCCGCGATCCGTGTGTTCAGTGCCGCCCGTGGGTCGCCCTCGACTGCACCGTTGATCAGTTCGGGTGTGCTCTGGTGGAGCGTTTCTCGCAGCCGACGCAGCGCGTCGGGGTCGGTGTGTTGTTCGTCGAAGAGGAGCGGGCTGCGCAGGTAGATGCCGCGGCTGCTGAGACGTCGGCGGAGTAGCTGGTCGGACAGGTGCAGCATCGATATCTTGCGGGTGTCGGCGGCGAAGTCGTAGACGATGCTGCTTGAGAGGAACATCGGCCGGCCCGGAATGGCGGTGATGGTGTCGCCGGCTTCAGTGGTGATGGTCGCGGTGCCGTCCGCAATCCAGAAGACGATGTGTTCGGGACGCGGCCGCATGCGACCCGTCCGGGTGCCATCAACGACGGCCCCGCGCATTGACACGTCCGCGTCGCCGGCGCTGACGTACTGGAATTGGTCGAGGGAACCTTCGACACCGTCCGCGAGGCCGTACGTTTCCTCGAGTTCGGCACCACGGTGTTCACTGACCGCCACCACTCGCATCTTCCGGAACGTGGGCGGCCGCTCCGGGAGCGGCGTCGCCGTCACCGAAACATCGTGACATCGCATGGGTCGAACCCCAAGTCCAGGGCCGGCATGCGCTGCGGCTTGCGGATAGGTCGGTGGAACCAGAATCGGGACCTGGCTGCCTCTGTCGGTACGACCTGTTCGTGCTCGACACTGGCACTCTTTGAGAGCCCCGGCGTTGGGCCAGATGTTGGCTTCCTGATCCTCCTCATGGTCCTGCTCTCCGGATGCTCTGCCACCTGCCCGGTCGGGAGTCGACCGTCGCCCGCGTTCGGGCTCGCGTCGATGAGCTATCCACCCAGGCGCATCGCAGCCAGACCGTCGGTTGCGGTGTTGGTGCGGCAGGGCACGAGGCTCAGCTTCTCGGACGTTGTGCGCTGCTGCGGTATCCGAATCTCGCGCACCTTGGTTCGATGGGAAGCCCGGGATCGCGACCGTCTCAACTCGGAACCGAGATAGGTCTCGACCCGGCACCGTATTGGAGGGTGATGAAACAGATCGGCTACGGGTCGGCGACGATCCTCGTCAGCGATGCGGCGGCGTCGGCGGTGCTGCATTACGCGGCGATCCTCGCCCAGACCGGCGGGGGAGACGTCGTTGACATCCCCACCTCTGACGATGATGGCGTAGCCGCGAATGCGACCGTGGTGCTTGGGCCGGGTATCCCCGTTATGGCGACTAACGCTCCCGACGACGTTCTGGAAAGCGAAGACCAGGACTTCGTCGACGAGCTCACCGGCCGGGTTGCGGTGGCGCTTGCCGGTGTTCCGATGGGACGTCCGCAGCGCGGGTAAGGTCGCTCCAGGGCGGCGCTGACTCGATGCCCTCTCCAGTCTGTAATGGGAAGTGTCGCTGCCGCTGTTGGTCCGGTCCCCGGCGCTGGCCGACTCTGCGCACGCAAACGGCACCTCGTCGACTGCGTCGACCCGGCCAGTTCGATCGTCCCGGTCATGTGGCGCAGTGGGAGCGGCGGGCGCGTCTGGGATGCCGACAGCACGCAGACGGCCCCGCGACCAGGGTCGCGGGGCCGTCGATCGTGCGGGTCGATCAGATGCGGCCGACGGTGCGGCGACGACGACGCAGCAGGACCATGAGCGTTGCACCCGCGGCGAGCAGCGCGGCGGCGATGCTCAGCGGGACGGTCGGGTCCGAGCCGGTGAACGCGAGCTCACCGGTGGGCTGGTCGGTTCCGCCGCCACCGCCACCGCCACCGCCTGCTGGGCCGCTCGGGGTTGCGGTGGGCACCACTGCGGGTGCCGTCGGGGTGGGTGTCGCGGTGGGCACCGGTGCCGGGGCACGGACCGTGATGGTGACCGTCTCGGTGTCGTCCGGGCTGGTGCCATTCGACGCCGTGATCGTCACGGTCGAGGTGCCCGGGGTTGTCGGGGTGCCGGAGATGACGCCGGTGGTGCTGTCGATCGTCAGGCCGTCGGGCAGGCCCGTGGCGGTGAAGGTCGGGTTCGGGGTACCGGTCGCGGTGACGGTGGACGAGTAGGGCACGTCGACGGTGCCGTCGGACGGGTTGCCCGAGGTGATGGTCGGCGACTCGGACGGCGTGCCCGGTGCGGGGCAGCCGTTGGAGGCCGTGATCGTGTTCGTGTCGAGGGTGACCGCACCGGTGCGGGCCAGCAGGCGGCCCTGCACGGTCGCGCCGGTGGTGGCGGTCACGGACTGCTGCGCCAGGACGGTGCCCTGGAACTGGGCGCCGGTGCCGACGGTGGCGGAGCTGCCGACCTGCCAGAACACGTTGCACGAGCTGGCGCCGCCGGTGATCACGATCTGGCTGGCGGACCCGATGGTCAGGGTCGACGCGGCCTGGAACACCCACACGGAGTTCGCGCTGCCGGCGAGGGTCAGCGCACCGTTGTTCGCCAGGGCGAGGGCGCCGCCGGAGTACACGCCGGGTGAGAGCGAGAGGCCGTTCAGCTCGGTGAGACCGGTCTGGGTCGGGGAGAGCGACGCGGCGACGTTGTACGCGGTGGTGGTGTCGCGCTGGGCCTGCGCCGCTGCGGCGTCGGTCTGGTGCGTGGTGCCGTTGACGACGCCGTTCGGTGCGCCGCCGAAGCCGGTGATGGACGTGCCCGGCGACAACCCGAGGTCGCCGTTGATCACGGAGGGGCCGGTGTTCGTGACCGCGCTCGCGCCGAGGACGCCGTAGGTCGATGCGGTTCCGAGGTTGACCGGACCGTCGATGACCGTCGCGGCGGATGCTGCAGAGGTGGTCATGAGCGCCATTGCGGCAGCGAGCCCGACACCGGTGAATGCGATCAGAGCGGGGCGAAGAAAACGGGACGTGGCCATGCTTGGCACCTGCCTAGGACGGAGAACCACGGTGCGCGCATCGGCGACGGGCGCGTGATCTCCGGTCAGCGAAGTATGCGCGCGATCACGTCTCGTCGCAGCAATCCGTGCAGAACCGGTAGTGATTCTGGCCGAAAGCGACGGGAACTGGCCAGCCCCAGGGCCGTGGGTGTCGCGCTCAACCCGAGAGAGGGACACCCACGCGTCGACTGCGGTACCCAAACCTTCGCCGACTTGGTTGACGCTTCTGCTGTATCAACGTCCTTGAGTTCTACGCGCCGGAACGCCATTCACCTAGCCGCCGAGACGGATTGCCAGGTTCGGTGCACATCAGGGTGCTGCAGACGATGCACCTGTTGGCAGAACTGGGAACGGCCGGACCGTCAGTGTCGTGACGGTCCGGCCGGAGCCCCTGTGATAGCGCTCGCATGGAGCGTATCCGGGTGGTGGGGTGGTGTCAGTGGGCGGCGTCGTATGCGTCGCGGACGGCCTGGCTGATGCGGCCGCGGGAGGACACTTCGTGGCCGTTCGCGTTCGCCCACTCGCGGATCTTCGCGAGCTCTTCCGAGTTGCCCCGCTTCGGTGCGCTGCTGGTGCTGGTGCTGGTGCGGCCGGAGCGGCCGGTGACCTTGCGGGCGGCGGCGATGTAGTCGGAGAACGCTTCGCGGAGCGCGTCGGCGTTGTCGTCGGTGAGGTCGATTTCGTAGTGTGCGCCATCGAAGCCGAAGGTGATGGTGCGGCCGTGTCCGTCTTCGATGGTGTCGCCGGTGAGGTCGTCGACGAGGTGCGTGGTGACTTTCTGCGCCATGGTGAGGTCGCCTTTCGCTCGGGGATCGCCTCCACCTTGGCATAGCTGATTCCGTAGCACGTTGCGTTCGTTCTTCTTCGGATCGGTCAGTCGGGCAGACTGGGCGGTGATGTCTGATTCGTCGCCAGCCGTATCTGGGTATGCCGCTGCTCTTGTCGAGTTGAAACGGCAGGTGCGGGCTGCCCGGTTCACGGCGCAGCGCCGCGTGAACACGGAACTGATTCGTCTCTACTGGGGGATCGGCGAGACGATCTTGCAGCGCCAGGGTGATGAGGGGTGGGGGAGCAACGTCATCGGCCGGCTCGCAACGGACCTGCGCGCTGAGTTCCCGGAGATGAAGGGGCTCTCCCGCGCGAACCTGTTCTACATGCGCCGGTTCGCGGGGGAGTGGGCGGCGGACGCAGTTGTCCAACAGCCTGTTGGACAATTGCCGTGGGGGCACATCACCGTCCTCCTTGACCGACTCGATGACCATGAGCTCCGCGACTGGTACGCCGGCCAGGCGGCCGCGCACGGGTGGTCGCGGAATGTGCTCGAGCACCAGATCCGCTCCGACGCGCACACGCGGCTGCAGGCGGCGCCGACGAACTTCGCCGAGGTGCTGCCACCGGGGGAGTCGGATCTGGCGCAGCAGATCACGAAGGACCCGTACGTGCTGGATTTCCTTGCCCTCGACGGGGACGCGAAGGAACGCCACCTCGAGCAGGCACTCGTCGACCGGATCATCGACACCCTCCGCGAGCTCGGCGAGGGGTTCGCGTTCGTGGGCCGGCAGGTGCACTTCGATGTCGACGGCGATGACTTCTACGTCGACCTGCTCTTCTTCCACGTCGAGCAGCTCCGGTACGTGGTCATCGAGCTCAAGACCGGGAAGTTCAAACCCGAGTACCTCGGACAGCTCGGGTTCTACGTCGCCCTCGTCGACGACCAGCTCCGCCGGCCCCAGCACGCTGACACCGTCGGACTGCTGTTGGTCGCGGACAAAAACGACGCCGTCGTCCGGTACTCCCTCGCGGGGCAGCAGACCCCGATCGGTGTCGCCAGCTACGACCTCCTCCCACCAGCGGTCCGCGCTGCGCTGCCCTCGGAAGCCGACCTCGCAGCCGCACTGGCGACGGAGACCGACACCCTCGAGCCCTGACCGAGGGTGTGGACACCAGAAGCCTCTCACTGTGTCTCACCGGGGGAACCGTTGCCGGGCAGATCGCCGGGCGGGTCTGTTGCGACACCGAGATCCGCGGATCCTGGCGGGCTCACGAACCGGCCGGGTCTTGTGCGGTAGCCGATTGGCTATCGGGCGATGCCACGCCGTGTGCAGATCGGGTTTTCACTGGTATCTGCTTAGTCGGCCCTACAGCAGTCCCGCAGCGCCGAGCCTGCGTCTCACGATGAATGTCCGCTGTTGCAAAGGATCACAGCACGTTGATGCCGGACTCGCATTGATCTCAGCCTCCGCCCGGTTCCCGACCCACACCACCCTCGTGCATGTGCGTGCTCTCAGCCCACTCGGGGAATCCAATCAGCTTCCTCGTCGCGCTAACTCATATAGTTGTTCGCCAGACGTTCGTCTAGCTGAATGAATCGGCCTCTCGTCTCGTCGTGTCGGAGGAGGGTATTGCCGAACCTCGCACCAACACTTGCAGGGTTACGTCCCCAATATGAAAGCGGTTGGCAACATGATCACTCGCGCTCGTACCATTACGACGCGGCGATTACTCGCAATTGTCGTATTTGCATCAATCTCGACACTTACTGGCCTGGTGGCAGCCCCCGCCCATGCGCTCGACCAGAATGCCGTTACGCGTGCCCGTTCCGGTTCCGTTCTTGAACCGGGCGCGAGCAATTATCGACCAATGGAGGAAGACCAAGCAGACGGCACTTCGCACGCCTGGAGCTATTGGTATACCTTCCCGATTGGGCACGCAAAGCCGTCGCAGATATGGAATCGACTGCAAACGTGTTTCAGCTGCGAGATCCCGGTAACGGGTGCGCCGAGGCAGTTCCCGATGGTCGGCGATAATGTCCCTTTTACCCTGAATCGATTCGGCGATGATGTCGCCAGGTTAGACACCGTCTATAACTATACGGACCCTGCGTCGCAAAATGGCCCCAACTCGGGGATGATTTTCACTGCTACCGAGGGGAACATCGGCGGTGCCGGCTCTGTTCTCAATATTGACTTCTCGGTGCGGGCGACCGACGGTGAAACAGTCATGATTGTTGCCGCGAACGTCGTGAATGACTTCGGCTCATCAGGCCGACGGGACGCTTACTCGAGTTTCGAGCGTCAGCAGTGGGCTCGCGTTGCGGCTAATATCCAACGTAATTCCTCGGAATAGTGAATTCGGTAGATGTCTCCGCTGGGGCGTGTTCCGAGTAATCGGTTCGATGGTCAATGCCCGCTCGCTGGAAGGAAAATCAGTGAATCAATCATCCGACACATCGGTATCCGCGAGCGGTGCCGCTGAGAGTGCCCGTGTCGAAGCGGAAGAGTGCCCGTGTCGAAGCGGAACTGCGCCGGCGGATCGGCGAGCAAGCGCCAGAGGTGCGCCTTGATGGAACTCGTCGGGCGGTGACATTGCTCGGGCGTCCCCACCGCGCAGCGCCCGTCATCCATATCACCGGCACGAATGGAAAGACGTCGACCAGCCGCATGATCGAGAGCCTGTTGCGGGCGGAGGGTCGCCGTACCGGGCTCATGACCAGCCCACACCTCGTGAACCTGAACGAGCGCGTGTGCCTCGACGGTGAACCGATCGACGAAGTTCTCTTCGGAGCTGTCTGAGACGACATGCAACCGAGCTTTGCCATGTCGATGCCGAACTCAAGGCAGAGGGGGCGCCAGCCACTGACCTTATTCGAGGCTTTCACGGTGCTGACCTTTGCCTGTTTCGCGAAGGCTGATATGGACGTCGTTGTCCTCGAGGTGGGCATGGGTGGTGAGTGGGACTGCACGAACGTCGCCGACGGGCAGGTTGCAGTCATCGCGCCAATCGACCTCGACCACACCCAGTTCCTCGGCCCGACCATCGAGGCAATCGCCAAGAACAAAACTGGCATCATCAAAGCCGATGCGTTCGTGGTCAGCAGCGAACAGGTGCGCGAGGCGCGTGCTCCGATTGAGGAAGCGGTCCAGCGGACTCACTCCACCGTCGCCTTCGACGGTGAGGACTTCGGCGTCGATTCTGTGCAGCCCACCCAGACTGGGCAGCGCGTGACGCTCCGCGGGATTGCCGGCACGTACGAAAACATCGACCTGCCGCTTCTCGGCGTCCACCAGGCGCACAACGCAGCCCTCGCCGTGGCCGCCGTCGAGGCGTTCCCAACTGCAGGCAAAGCGCCGCTGCCCCGGGACGTGGTGGCACGCGGGATCGGAGAGGCGCAAGCCCGGGCCGGATGCAGATTGTCTCTCGCGATCCCGTGATTATCCTTGATGCTGCCCACAATCCGCACGGTGCTCGTAGTCTTGCCAGCACGCTCGCCGACCTCGCGCAAGGGCACGTCGTAATCGCCGTGCTCGGCGTCCTGGCCGACGAGGATGCTGCAGGCATCGTCAACGCACTCTCCACCGCAGTCGACCATTTCATCATCACAGCGAGCCATTCCGATCGAGCGGTCCCGCCGGCGAAGCTCGCCAACCTCGTCAGCGAGGTCGTCGGCAAGGACCGGGTGACCGTGGCCCCCGACACGTCAGACGCGCTGACACAAGCACGGCGTCAACTCGAACAAGCATCGAGTCGCAACGACGGACTCATTGTCGTCACAGGATCGATCACGCTCATCGGGGAGGCCCTCGACATCCTTGATCCCGCGGCACGCCTGTCCACGAACGACGGCTCCTGATGGACCCTGCGCTGACAGCTATTCTCAGGCCCGCAGGAGCCGGTACTTCGGTCATTCCCTCACGGCCAGCAGTATTCCGGCACCAGGACCAGCCGCTCTCTGGATCGTCGTCGAGAACGTCGACATGTTCGCCTGATTTTGCGGGGAGCTCGGTGGTGTCGTACTTGCCGCGGACGAGGCCCACCGAGCTGTCGATGTCGATGCTGATGCTGATGTGACGTGCGGGCACCCACCCCGTTCCCTGTGATGCCGTCACGAACACGAACACGAACACGAACACGAAGACAGACCACTCCGTGTCCCGCTCCCCAACCTGCACGGCCGCCGGCGCCAAGGGCTCCTTGCGGTGACTGGGTGGCGTATAGGCCTCTGCAACAGGCTGTTGCAGAACTGCTCGCCGGGGTGTGGGGGAAGCCCGTCGGGAGTAATGCGACGCTCCCCTGGCACGAGAGGGCGAAGGGTGTAAAACTGGTGGCATGACGGTATCAACCGAGGTGCAGCACGGTCGAGTCACGCGGCTTGACATCCATGAGCTCGTCCGCGAGCTCAATGGTGCGCTCGGTCCGACACTGGTCGCGGCTGCGACGGGAAGCAAGGACCGTAAGCTTCCCATCAAATGGGCCAATGACGATGGGCCCCGTCCCGGCCCCGACTTCGAACGCCGTCTGCGCCTGATGTCGAGGACGTGGGGTGTCGTCGCCGAGCACGAAGGAGCCCACGTCGCTCGGGCCTGGTTCATCGGCGCGAACCCCTTCCTCGGGGAGCGCACGCCCTTGACCGCGATCCGCGACGACGATGCCGCTCAGCTCGGCCGTGCCGCGCAGGCCTTCATCGACGGCACTGACGACGCGTGACCGTCCGTGCACCGCGGACATGCACCGCGACCGGACTTCGGTTGCTTCCATGCACTGGTGACATCGGGCACCGCATTGCGAAGAACACCTACGCCCCGATATCCGCGCCGACTCGCCACGACACCGGCGACAACCACACTGAGCGCTCCAGCTGGGGCCGCTATGACGCAGTGGGCACCGAAACGCTCTACACCGCGGGCTCCCGCGCGGGTGCGCTGGCCGAGGTCCTCTCGAGCTTCAAGCTGCCGCTCGGGACCGGCAGCGCGCTCGAGGTCGACGCTCGAGCGTTAGGACTCACGCTCGAAGAGTTCCTCGTCGACGTCGCGGCTGACTGGGAGGAGCGATCCTTCATGCAGACCGGAGCGCTGCCCCGATCCTGGCGAGACGACCGCGCCGCATTGCTGATCCGCCAGCCGGCGGCGGGCTGGCTGGTCGACGTCGAGCATCCCGACTCGATCAGCGCACTCGAGCCGATTCTCACAACGCACCTTCTTGTCGGCGGTTACGCCACCTTCACGACCGCCGCGCTGCGCAGCGATGATCGAGCCCTCACCACCGCCATCGCCGACATCGTCCACGACGCCAGCCTCGATGATGGCTCCCAGCCGATGGGCATCCACTTCGGAAGCAAGTTCGGCGGCTCGTGGTGCCGAGCGTTCTGGCTCGACCGTGCCTCAGGCGACCTCACGGTCACCGGCACCGCGCCGATCACGCTCGACAACCCCGACTTCCTCACCGCGACCCGCCGCTTCGGCATCCGCGCGTTCTAGAACTGCCGGCGCCGGCGTCCTCGACGCCCGATTCGGACGTGCCAAAGTGGCTCACCTTCGAGCCGAAGCCCACGCGCCAGCGCCGCGACCAACTCGACTGGATTGAGGCCAAGCGCAAGGAACTCAATGCGCTCCGCGGGCGAGCAGGGGAGCGGCTCACCGACAACACGTTGATCCGCGTCGCAATCGATCTTCTGATCGTGAACGGCGAGCGACTGCAGGGCACCACCGAGGCCGAGCTGCGCGCGTCGCTGGGTATCAACGACGACGCGCTGCCCGAGTGAGTTTGGAGCTTGTAACTTCTAACTCCAAACCTCAAGCGTGGTAGCGCCTCGCTCGCCTGCGAGCTGTTGAACTTCGCTGCACTGCGGCTGTCGGAGTTGCGTTCGTCCTTCAACGCGGTCGGCGCCGCTGGAATGCCGAAAGGTCTTGTGTCTCCGGCTTCCAGTCAGCCGGTCGCGACTCGAACTCGGTCAGGGATAGGGGGGGGCTGGGATCGTCGCCTTGCACAAAGGCCATCAACGCTTTCTCACGCATGAACACCGCTTCGCGCGCACGTGTTGTGGACACCCCGCTGTGCGCGGCGACCGCCACCAGCAGTACCCGTGCCGACGCGAGCACCGCGAACGTCGGCATGCCGAACCGCTCCACTTCGCTCGACAGCCTCTCGTCCGTGAGTCCGTCCAACACGCTCGGCAGGAACCACGCCTTTGAGTGCGTGCCACCGCTCCCCATGTTCCAGTGGTGCGCGTCGGCTTTGAGGTAGCGCTTGGCGGCGTCGGTGGCGTTGAACATGACGTTCTCGCGGTGGCCGTCGTAAGCGAGCGACGGTGTGGACCCCTTGTGGAGCGGCGTGAGCTCGACGCCGTACCTCACGAGCATGGAGCGGAAGCCTTCGACGCCCTCGTGAATCTCAGCGGCACGGTGACCGATGATCGAACGAGGGAATGCCGCGGAGTTGCGTTCCGACCCTATCGAAGGCATCGAGCTGCCGAGCGAGGATTCGGAGCATGGTGCGCGCCGGGGCGGCGTCGGCATTATGCACGTAGCAAAGCGTCAGAACGGCCTCGATCAGCGCACGCTGGAGCGTCACGAGCGACGTCGACGCCACGCCGGCTTCCATGATCAGCTGCATCGCGTGCGCGTGCGCGTGCGCGTGCTCGTCGATCGCGGTCAGGAGACGTGTGGCGTCTTCCAGCGACTCGTCGGCCATGAACCGGAAGAATCCCGCGATATCCGCTTCGTCGATGCCGGCGACCCAGTGGATGAGCCGGCCACGGCCGGACGAGTCCTCGCCTTCGTCGCGACGCTCCACGGCTTCGACAATGGCTGCGGCGACGTCTTCTCGAGTGCGTTTGAGTAGCCGGGCACAGTAGGTCGCTGGCGTAACGGCGCTCATCGACTAAGCCTCGACGCGGGGGAGCGTGAGGTCGGGAGCCTCGGCGACCGGGTTCCGGTCGAGCGCCCGGTACACCGTCGCGCGTCCGATCCCGAACAGTTCGACGAGCTCCGCGATCGAGTGATCCCCGGCGCGGTGGAGCGCCACGAGGTGACGCTCCTGCGGGGAGAGAGCTTTGGCTTCCGGCCCTTGAGCTTGCCCCGTGCCTTCGCGACCGCCATGCCCTCACGAGTGCGAGCTCGGATGAGGTCGGCTTCGAACTCGGCGACCATGCCCAGCACGTTGAATAGCAGCCGGCCGACGGGGTCGGTCGGGTCCAAGACAGCGCCGCCGATGTTCAACCGCACCTGGCGGCGAGTGAGCTCCTCGGCTATGTCTGTCGCGTCCCGCAGGGAGCGCGCGAGGCGATCGAGTTTGGTGACGACCAAAGTGTCGCCGGGGCGGCATGCTGCCAGGACCGACGTGAGCCCCGGTCGGTCCCGTCGAGTGCCCGTCATCCCTTTGTCGGTGAACACGCATCCGCTGGCACTCCGAGTGTCACGAGCGCGTCGGTCTGCGCGGTGAGATCTTGCCCGGCCGTTGAGACGCGGGCGTACCGAGGGTCCATCCGGTTCCCATGCTGCCAGTCTCATCTAGGGCACCCTCACCGGAATCTATTTCGGACCACCTATCCGAGACTTACTTAGTGCAGGCGATTGCTGTCATCGTCCTCCTGCTCGACCCGTCTCGGAAGGGGATCCCGCAGATGCCTTGAACGTCTACGCTCCGTGAGGCTCGACTTCGGTGACGATGTCCCCACGCGAAATCATCTGTAGGTGCAAGGGTTGGTTGAATACGCGGCCGGTAACGGAGGCGACGGCTTCGCGGAGGTATGGGAAGACCGTCATCACGCCGACTTCATTCGCGAAGAGCTGCACGGCGCGGGTGGTGAGTGCGAAGTCCTCGGTGAGAGCGTATTCGCCGGCCACGCTCACTTTTGCTTCTCCTATGGCCAAGGTGAGGGAAGCGTTGAGACGGATGCCGAAGCTGTCGGCGTCGCTGCGCTGCTGCACAGCGATGCGTAGCTGCCCATTTTCGGCGTCGACAGGTTCTTGTGTGGCGTCGTACCGCTTCGCTGACATCTCGTAGTACTCGACGGAACGTAGTTCCGACGCGGCGATCACGGCCTGGACGTCCGCTACATCCTCGGCCGATAGTTCTGTGGACATGCGAGTCAGCTCCGGACCGGCAGCACGGTGGTGGACGCGCCGCTCCAAGCAGGGGCCATAGGTTCGCTGGTCTCCGCGAAGGTGAAGTGCACAAAACGGCCAACGGGAAGGACGGCCTCTCGAGTAACTGGTTCCCACCGTGAGCTGGCCGCGAGCAGTGCGGACTGTCCGACGTCGGGGGAGACGCGGTGCTCGACGATCGCACCGACTGCGTTGGCGTACCGGCGGAGCGAGGACAGTTTGGGGTCGGAGTCGTACCGCTCTAGCTTCGTTACGGCTTGCTGGCTGATACCCAGCAGATCCGCGACCTGCTTCTGCGTCATGCCTGCGTGTCGTCGTTGCGCGATCAAGTCACTCTTCAGCTGCCTATCCGAGCGGGCCAGCAGCTGAGCTCGGGCTTTCGCCAGGACCAAGTTGACTGCAGGACGGAAGACATCGAATCGGGCGGGCATGACCCGCAGCCTACCTCCACAACCTGGAGGTTGTGCAAGCTTACTTGGGGACCCACATTGAGGGGCGGCCCTGGTTGTAGCGGTCTGCTGCGTGCTCGATTTCGGGCTGCTGGGTATCGTTGTGATCCTTGATGTGCCGATGCACGGAGACGAGCTGCGTCGGCAGCTCGGCGGGCTCCCCGTGGTAGAACCGCAGCTTCTTTGACAGTGCCGTCCGACGCAGTTCAAAGATCTCTGGGTCGGTGACGATCGGCGTGATTGGTGTTGTTTCGTCGCCAGAGTCTTCGAGCTGCCCGTGAGCGGCGGCCTCGAAGAGGTCGAGCTGTTCGCCTTCCTCGATGGCTCGCGCAAATGGCGCCAAGCCATCCATCCATGCCTGCAGCTCGATGACCTTCGCGTTGGAAGGGTCGACGTAGTCGCGCCAGACATAGGGGACGTCGTCCGGGGTGCAGCAACGCGAGTCGGATCCCTGGCGTCGTTGACTTCCCATGGCCGCATCGTAGCCAGAAGCCTCGACATGCGTGACTCTCCCAGCGAGCGCTTCTGACGCGCGGGGCTATCGGTGCCCTTCGCGAGTGGTGCCAAATACGACCGTTTCTGGGATGTCTCTTGTTCGGCGTCCCCGTGACGGGCGAGGGCTCGCTGTTCGTCTTGCGATGGCAGTGCCGTAATCAGCGTTGCGCGCCGGGCGGGGAGGCGAGTTTTGCTACTTGTGCCTGAGTGATCGGGATGCAGCCCAGCACCGGAGGAATCTCGGGCGAGCGTGGTGCTCCGTGCGAGATGCCTCTTGGTCGCTCTGGTCGCTTCCGCCCCCGCCAAGACGTTCCGAGAATGACTATTATCGGAACTGATACGGTAGGTGTACACAGTGCCGCTGGCAGGAGCGAGGTCATGTGGACGAGGCGAGCGAGGCGAGCGTCCGAACGAGCTCGCCGGGCGTCCGCGTAGTCGGTCGTGCGGCGTCTGCTGAGGAGCGCGCCGCAGTGGAGCGTTCCCGGACGGCGTTCGCGCGGCTCCGCACCGCAGCGGGGGAGGGGCGCCCGAGCGGCTCGGGTGCCGTGGTGGTGCCGGCGGACGCGTCACCGCAGGTCTTTGCCGAAGCGTCCTTGTCGCCGAACACCGTTCGCGCGTACCGATCGGACCTGCGGCAGTTCGCCCGGTGGCGCGCCGGGTTCCGCGACCACGAGATCTCCGAACCGCATGAGCTCGAGCAGATCACCACGGCACCGGTGGACCCGGCGGAGGTCGCGGCGTTCCTCGCCGACAAGGCCAACGCGGTCCTGCCGGACGGGGCCCAGCGGTACGCACCCGGCACGATCAGTCGTTACGTCGCCGCGATCGACTGGGAGCACGCCCGCCGCGGCCACACCCCACCCGGCACCACGCCGATCGTCCGCGACGTCCTCAAGGGGATCCGCCGCACCCGGTCCGTGCCGGTCCGGCGAGCGAAACCGATGACCTTGAAGGCGCTGCAGACGACCCTGCTGCAGATCGACGTCGCCGACCTGCAGACCGGCGCCCTCGGAACACGAGATCAGGCGTTGCTGCTCTTCGGGTTCGTCGGCGCGTTCCGCGAGTCCGAACTCACCGCACTGACCGTCGGAGATCTCCGCCTCGTCGACGGTGAAGGCGTCTACGCCCGAATCCGGAAGTCGAAAACGGACCAGGACGGTGCCGGCCGCATCAAGGTGCTGCAGCAGGGCGCGAACCCGGTCACCTGCGCCCCGTGCGCGTTCATCCGGCTCTCCCGGCTCATGGCCGCGCAGGACGCACGAGGCGAAGCCGGCCTGTTCGCCGCGCTCACCGGCGCCACCCTTGCCGTCCACGTCTGCACCGACGGGCTCGGCCCGGACCGGCTACCGCCATCGATGCCGTTCTTCCGCGCCGTGTCGAAGTGGGGCCTGTTCCGGAACACCGGCATCAGCCCCACCACGGTCGGCAAAGCCGCCGCCCGCCGCGCACACGCCGCCGGGCTCGGGGAAGAGGGCTGGTCTGGGCACTCCCTCCGTGCCGGGTTCGTCACCGAAGCACGCAACGCCGGCGCGACCGACGTGGAGATCATGAACCAGACCCACCACACCAACGCCTCGACCTTGCAGATCTACGACCGCGAATACACACCCCTGGTCCGCAACGCCGTCACCCGGATGCGGCTATGACCCCGCACACCCCACCCACACCTCACCCCGACACGGAGGTCCTGCTCGAGGCGCACTGGGGCAGGTTCATAGCGTGGTGCAGCGCCACCGGGCACGAGCCGCTGCCGGCGACGGCAGCCACGATCGAGCAGTTCCTGACCCAGTTCCCTGGGGCTGCGTCGACGCAGCGGCTCCGCCGACGCGCGATCCGCGCGCACCACCTCGCCGCCGGCCACCTGAACCCGCTCCCCGTCATCGAAGACCGTGTGTGGCCGCGACCATCACTCACTGACGCCGAGGCTGATGCTGTGGGCGAGGTGCTCGCGGCGATCCCGAAGTACCGGTACCCGATCGGGCTCCGCGGCCGGCGCGACGCGTTCCTCATCGTCCTCCTCGGCGTACTGCGCCTGACCCGCCAGCAGGCGCAAGCCATCACGGCGGACGATGTCGCAGTGACGAGCATCGTGCGCATCCGCGGCACGGTCGTCCCCTCCGCCGACGACCCAGCGGCGTGTGCGGCGTGCGCGGTGACCCGGTGGTTGCGGATTGTGGGCCTGGTCTGGGCCGGATTTAGAGGCGACGTCATCGGCCTGCTCGATCCCACCAAGGGCAATCTCGATCAGCATGACTGCGAGCAGCCACTGCCGGGGCAGTGGCGCCGAGCAGAGCAGCTGCTGTTGCCGTTAGACGTGCACGGCTGGGCCCGTACCGGGCTCACCTTGTCTAGCAGGTCGATGACGAGCATCATCTCCAGTAGACGCGCCGCCGCCGCCGCACACGAGACGGATCGAGAGGCTGTCGGACCGGTGGTTCGCCAACCGTACCGGTTCGCGCAACTCACCTTGCAGGAGACCTACGACGAGCTCGGTGCCGTGGACGCCACCGCTGACGAGATTCTCGCTCGGATCACGGCCCTCTGGAGCGACGCTCGAGCGCTCGACGCTGCCTTCGAATCCAGCGCCAGCACACGGAACCATCAGATCGCAACTGATAGCAACCGATAGCTTTGGGTGAGAGAGTCGGCCGGTACGACCGGAACCGTGTTGACGGGCGACAGCGCCAGCAGCGGGACCAGCGGAGGCACCACCGGCACCGGGAAGACCGGTGGGTCGTCCGCCACCGGCACCTTTCCCGGCGACACGACCCAGACCCGGTACGGTCCGGCGCAGGTCGAGATCGCCGTTGCGAACAGGGGAGATCACTGACGCCACCGCGCTGCAGCTCACGAACAGCGACGGCCGGTCGGTGCAGATCAAGCCAACAGGCCGCCCCAATCCTCCGGCAGGAGGCGCTGCAGGCGCAGTCCGCCCAGATCCAGTCCGTCAGCGGCGCGACCTTCACCAGCGAGGGCTACACGACGTCCGTTCAGTCCGCGATCGACAAGGCCGGACTGTGAGCGGCGTCGCGACTTTCGAGACGATGGGCACCGTCGTGAGTCTCCGGGGCGCGACTCCGGAGACGGCGTCAGCGGTGCGCGCAGTGTTCGCCGGCTACGACCACCGGTACAGCCTCTACGACCCGTCGTACGTGCTCAGCCGTGTCGCCGACGTATCGCTCCGGCTCGCGGACACCCCCACCGAAGTTCGCGACGTGTACGCACTCGCGCTCGACTGGCGGGAACGGACCGGCGGATCGTTCACCCCCCCCACCGCCCCGATGGGGTGATCGACCTTTCCGGCGTCGTCAAGGCGCTCACACCCCGCGATGCCGGTGCGGTTCTCGACACCGCGGAGGGCGGGGCCGGAGACTGGATGATCAGCGCCGGCGGTGACGTCCTCGTTCGTGGCCACCACCGCGGCAACGACCCGTGGAGCGTCGGCGTCATCGATCCGGCTCACCGGGACACCGTTGTCGGCTCGTTCGGCTCGATGCGCCCCGGCGGTCCTCATCGCCATCACGGGCACGCTCGACCGCGGCGGCATCACCCCTGAGCGGTTGTGACGCGGTGATAACGCTGGTCGTAGCAACGGCCTCGGAGAGGCGACAAAGGGTATGAGCCCGATCAACGACGACGAGTACGCGGCGCAGCCGGGCTGCATAGGCTGCGGCAGCGAGTACCGCGCGCCGATCGTTGTCGCTTTGGAAGGCACCGCTGATGATCACGAGCCGCTTTTCGTCTCTCACCGCGTCGGATAGCCGGACGATACAGCCCTTCTATGTCGCCTTGGCAGGTCATCAGCTCCCACGGTACCGACCGCAGCATCACTCAGGTCACACACGCAAATGGCATCGACCGTGATTCCGTCGTCGATCTCACCGGCCCGCAACGCGCGCCCTTTACGCCGCGACCGGACGGAGCCAGCGTCCGATCGGCCCTGACCGCTGTGGATGGGACGGCTGAATCGACTTCCGGGCTGGTCGTTGTTGGAGGTGCTGCGAGGGGTCGCCGTTGCAGCCCGAGGGGCGAAGGTCCCGGCTTTGTGGGTACCTTCGCCCCGTCGTTGTGGATCAGGAGCAGTGCGACTTCCACACCTTCGGGAAGTCGAAGTAGTAGCCGCGGCCGCAGCCTCCGCTCTTGATGAATTCGGCCGATCCAGCCACGACCGCGCCGAGTGCCGCGCACGAGATCTTCGATAGGTCGAGGGTGATGCACACGGCGGCGAGGTAGGTGCCGGCGCCCACGGTGATGATCGTCTTCACGACGGGGCCCGAGATGTAGAACTCGTGGTTGTTCCACCAGTGCTTGCTCTCCGTGATTCCTGCAGCGGTGCCCGAGCTCGCGGGAGGTGCAGCCTGCACCTGGCGGACGTCGTTCTTGCTGAGGTGTGCTGCTGCGACGTCAGCAGTGGTGGTGGCCGAGCCGTCCAGGTTCAGCCACGGGGCGACGGTGTGGCCGTTGGCCGTGAAGCCGGTGCTGGCGAGCTGCTCGAGTGCGTCCGTGGAGACCCGTCCCGCGTCGATGTCCGCGGCGATGGTTCCGTGCTCGATCGATTCGATGACGGCGCTCTGCGCGGCAGTGTGACCTTCGGTGGTGCCGGGGATCGTGGCGGCCGTTGCCGCGGGACTGGGTGCGCCGAGGGCGGCGAGCAGCGTCGCCGTGGCAAAGACGGCGGTGGTGAGCAGGTTCTTCCGCACCCGTGCTGTGGTGCGCGGTCGGACGGCGTGTTCCATCATCGGATCCCTTCGAAATGCTGTTCGGGTGGCGATCACCCGGCATTGATGGTCCGGGCGTCAGACGACGGTGTGGAAACTGTCGGGTGACTCGCAGACAAATCGACGGGTTTGATTAGACGAACGTCTGTTGAAACGGCACTCAGTGCGCTGTGCAACTCGAGTGGTCCGGGCGGTCAAGGGCTGAGTGCGCTCTCCGCTCCGGCACCGCAGACCGATCAAGCCACGCGAATCACACGGGCCGACCGGGCGCTCTCACGCGATCGTCTTGCAAGATCCGGCTCATCCGTGACGGAACCTGCCGCATTGATGGCAGCGACGAGCAGCGCGGGTCAGCGATCATAGAACTCGCTTTGCAACGCGCATTCGGCTGCTGAGCGGCCACCTGGACCGTCATAAGAGGGCCGTATCGGCGCCAACGCGAAGAGCTGGCCACCATGAAGGGGGGGCGGCTCTTCTCGTTGGGGAGTGGCGTCAGTGTGCGGCGTCGTACGCGTCGCGGACGGCCTGGCTGATGCGGCCGCGGGAGGAGACTTCGTGGCCGTTCGCGTTCGCCCACTCGCGGATCTTCGCGAGCTCTTCCGAGTTCCCGCGCTTCGGCGCGCCGCCGGCGCTGCCACGGCCGGCTCGGCCGGTGACCTTGCGGGCTGCGGCGGTATAGTCGGAGAACGTTTCGCGGAGGGTTTCGGCGTTGGCGTCGCTGAGGTCGATCTCGTAGTGCCTGCCGTCGAAGCTGAACGTGACGGTGCGGCCGTGGCCGTCTTCGATGGTGTCGCCGGTGAGGTCGTCGACGAGGTGCGTGGTGACTTTCTGCGCCATAGTGAGGTGGCCTTTCGCTCTGGGTCGTATCCACTCTGGCATAGGTGTTCCCGTGAGGCGCATTGTTGAGCGCTCGTTCGATCCCTCAGTCGGGCAGACTGAGTGGTGATGACTGATTCGTTGCCATCCGTATCCGGCTACGCCGCTGCTCTTGCGGAGTTGAAGCAGCAAGTGCGCGCTGCCCGGTTTGCCGCGTAGCGCCGCGTGAACACTGAGCTTGTCAGTCTGTACTGGGGGATCGGTGCGACGATCTTGCAGCGTCAGGGCGATGAGGGGTGGGGGAGTAACGTCATCGGTCGGCTCGCGGCGGATCTGCGTGCGGAGTTCCCGGAGATCAAGGGGTTCTCCCCACGCAACCTTGCGTACATGCGTGCGTTCGGGGCGGCTTGGCCGGAGGAGCAGACTTTGCAACAGGCTGTTGCACAACTGCCATGGGGTCACATCACCGTCCTCCTGGACCGGCTCGACGATCGTGAGCTCCGGGACTGGTACGCCGCCCAAGCGGCTGCGCATGGCTGGTCCCGGAATGTCCTCGGGCACTAGATCCGGTCCGATGCGCATACCCGATTGGAGGCGGCGCCGACGAACTTCGCCGAGGTCCTTCCACCGGCCGAGTCGGACTTGGCGCAGCAGATCACGAAAGACCCATATGTGCTGGACTTCATCGCCCTGGATGGCGACGCGAAGGAACGCCACCTCGAGCAGCCACTCGTCGACCGGATCATCGACACTCTCCGCGAGCTCGGCGAAGGGTTCGCGTTTGTGGGCCGGCAGGTGCACTTCGACGTCGACGGGGACGATTTCTACGTCGACCTGCTGTTCTTCCACGTCGAGCAGCTCCGGTACGTGGTCATCGACAGCTCCGGTGGGTGGTCGTCGAGCTCAAGACCGGGAAGTTTAAGCCCGAGTACCTCGGCCAGCTCGGCTTCTACGTCGCCCTCGTCGACGACAAGCTCCGCCGCCCCCAGCACGCTGACACCGTCGGCCTGCTGCTGGTGGCGGGTAAGAACGACGCCGTTGTCCGGTACTCCCTCGCGGGTCAGCAGACCCCGATCGGTGTCGCCAGCTACGACCTCCTCCCACCCGCGGTCCGCGCTGCCCTGCCCTCGGAAGCCGACCTCGCAGCCGCACTGGCGACGGAGACCGACACTCTCGAACCCTGACCTGGAGTGCCACTGAAAGCTTCCTTTGAGCCTTGCTAGCTGTGATGTCCAGGCAGATTGTTGAGCCGGCGGATGGGTCCTGACGTAATTGTAAAAGTGGAGCGAGCTGGGGAGCGCCTTCCTCTTGGAAGCCTCAAAACTGGCTTGCGTTTGGCGGCCGCTTCGACGACAGGGATATGAGCCTGCTGCAGCGCTTCCGTCAAGGACGCTCAATAAGAGCTAGTTCCCTCGACACGAAGAGCTAGTCCCCTCGACACGGCGAGTCGACTGGCGGTTCTACGGTCGATCCATGCCAGTGCGCGGGTGACACCCGCCGGACTTGTTGGAAGAGTCGCTATATCAACGATGCCGCCGGTGCGGGGGGGGCGAGGACGACGTAGGTGTGGGTTCTGGCGTGCGTGTCGACGCCGATGACATGCGTGTACTCGTCTGCGACGAAGGGCATGCGGGACTCCTTCCAAGACGGGAACCGTGTTGGTTCCCGGCCCGGGGAGAGCCGTTGCGGGGCGGATCTCTAACGATTCACAGCCAGGTGACGGGTTGGACGACCTTCTATCAAGCCATCGCAGCGGACGAGCTGGCACCAGCCCCACTTCCCGCGGCGAACGAGTCGGACGAGTGTCACGCCGCAGGGCCGGACAGATAGCCGAAGAGTCACACCACGAGCCGGGACCGCGCCAGCCTGTCAGCAGGCCTGCGGCCAGCCAAGGACCATTAGAGACAGCCGATGCTTTGACCGAAATGTGTTGGTTTCAGCTATTGGACGCGGGAGCCTTTGGATGGTGGGCGGCAGGCACGCGGTCTGGGACACTCCTGCCCTCCGCTTACTGCAGGGGTTGCCCAGGCGGGTACAAGCGTCTGAAGCGGAGGTGCTGCTGGTTCGGTTGGCTCCTGACAGGTAGGCGAATGCGTTCCTTCGCACTTCTGCAGAAGAACGTTCTGAACCTGAAACGTTGGGAGACCCGGGAAGAGCTCCGGCGCGCGATCGTTACGTGGATCGAGGGGATTTACGACCGGAAACGGCGCCAACGTGGTGTGGGGAAGTTGACCCCGAATGAGTACGCGGCAATCATCGACCGAACGGTCACCCTCGCGGCATAAACGAACGAGTCAAACAAACCTCCAGCAGTCCTGTTCTTAACCAGTGGCGGATGTGGTTGGCTTTGGCGAAGCGTGGAGTCGTGACCGATAACACCAACCTTGTGGGTCATCGAATCTGACAATTGAACATCGCCAGCAGCGATACATCTCTGCGCGCACGTCAACGATGGAAGCGGCTGAATAGATTAGGTGCGACAGATCGCTGAACACGGTGGGCGAAATCGATCGTCGACCGCGTTGCCTAAGAGCAGCCAGTCGCTAACGGGACGCCCGCGGGACCCTTCTAGACGGATCGCGGCCTCGAAGCAGCATGCCGCAGATTCCGCTGGGACACATATACCCGCCTGAGCATAACCTCAGCGCCCAACTCGCTTCATCGGTATAGCGTTATGGATAGCTGTACTATTCCGGAGAATGCCGGCTACGAGTCCGCAGGCGTTTTATGCTGGCAATTTGCGATCGTGGCAAATGCGATCACAGGGTAATGGAGTATTAATGGGTATTCGAAGTTCACGTAATCATCCGACTGCAATTGTCGCTATAGTCGCGATGATTGTTGCGTTTGCCGCACCCGCTGTCATCTCGGAATCGGCAGATGCGGCTGATTCGCTTGCACGGAACAGTTTGCCAGTGAGAGCCGGAACTCAGCTCGTATTCGCCGGAACTCGATCGGGTCCACACTTTTCACCAGATGCTGTCTGCACGGCTGGCCCGGTCGTTCGCTCCACAGGCATATTTGCGCGGCTATCCCAGTATGCGCGAGCGGTTCGCTACGTTGTAACGGCTGGGCACTGCGCATCGGAGACTGGCCAGACGGTGCGTGTTGGCACTGTAAGCGTCGGGGCCGTCACCTGGATCTCCGGGCGTTACGACCTCGCCCTTGTCCGTATCGAGCCTTTGTCCAGCCGTCACCAGCAGTGCCACAGTACATCTGGCGGTTTCGTGCGATGCCATATCGTGGTCGATTGGCAACCTCGTGCTTCTGGTCAAGTAATTCTGATTCGCAATCGGGCTGGGCATGAGCAATCTGTAGCGGTCCAAGGAACTGGAACGCCTGCACCGCGAGAGATTTACTGCGTAAGTGGTCGAAGCAGTGGTGTAATTTGCTCTTTCCGAAGCGTCCCTAAACCGCCCGATCTCGAGCCCGGTGCCGGTCAAGCTTTTTCCGAGACTTTTGGGGCCAATACGAGCGACGGGGACTCTGGCGGACCCGTGGTTAGCCAGTCAGGTAGGATTTATGGAGTTCATGTTCAAGGCGGCGACCCCGAAAGCCGGTTCCCAACTATCGAAGCTTACATTCCCATCGGTCTGTTTTTTCGTGAGCAGCCAGCGTATGAGGTCGTGCGTGACTGATGCCCGAAGTGAGTACTTGTAACTTGAGGCAGCTTTGCGGTAGAGGCTAACGAGTCGTTTGGTTAGCGATATTGCTCGTATATCGGATGAGGTATACCCGGCTTAAGCACGTCTGCAACGGCCCCGCACTCCGACTCTCCGCTGTTCACGAGACAAGCGGGTGACGCACGAGATGCCAGCACCACTTCGTCCAATCTGCCCCCGCGCCCAGTTAGCTGTGGAGGGCCGAGGGTGCGAAAGAGACGATCGGGCAGGCGCATGGCCTTCTCCTAAGTTGCCTGCGTCCTGCCTTAGTGGAATGGGGAGCCTCGCACTCCAGGTGCGCATAGCGTCGTTCACCAAGTTGCCAGGAGTTGCGGATTGCTGGAGGTTTGTTTGACTCGTTCGTTTATGCCGCGAGGGTGACCGTTCGGTCGATGATTGCCGCGTACTCATTCGGGGTCAACTTCCCCACACCACGTTGGCGCCGTTTCCGGTCGTAAATCCCCTCGATCCACGTAACGATCGCGCGCCGGAGCTCTTCCCGGGTCTCCCAACGTTTCAGGTTCAGAACGTTCTTCTGCAGAAGTGCGAAGGAATGCATTCGCCTACCTGTCAGGAGCCAACCGAACCAGCAGCAGTCCCTGCGTACAAAGGGACCGTCTCGGGTGATGCCAGATGCGCAACAGTTGCATTACGCCGTCGGACGTGGGATGGGCAATATTTAGACACTGGTTGTCGCTCGTCGTTCCCAAAGCGACCCGTCTCGTGAGCGGAACCGTCAACTGCGCCCTCCCGTCAATGGCAAACGTCGGTTTCGTCAGCGTTCTTTGACCGGACAGACCACAGGAAGTGTCGCGCGAACAGTTCTATCCGCGCGAGATCTCATTCATCGCGGAGATGCACGACGAGACGGGAGGCCTGAGTGAACCTTCATTATTGAGCGGTATATTGCGATGTACATTACAACCGTGCCTGGAGTGCGAAGACCCCAGCGTGAGCTAAAACTGATTTGAGACATCGAGCGGGTCTTTGCGCGCCACTGCAGAAAGACATTTGAGGGTCAAGACGCGTTCGAAGGGGAAAATTATGTCTTCGGCTCGTCTGTACGAAAGCCGTCAATAGCGGAGTCTCCTACGGAGGCGATTTTATTCTATTCTTCTCCCCATTCGTAGCCACGCTAACCAGCGAGAGGGTTGTAATTGAACCGCCGTCAAGTCCTAGCAGTCACATTTGCTATCTGTTCCACTATCATTACTTCGTTCCTATCCAATGTCCAACCGTTCAACAGTGAAGTCGGTCCTGGGTCGTTCTCGGTCGCTTCTGGCGACCGCCGAGAAGTCAAGGAACCGTCAATCCCAGAAAGCGTCTGCGCAACGCTCACGGCGGCAGTGTCTATGCACGATCGGCAAGCGAATGCGGAGACTGAAAGTGTTCCCCCTGACACTCATCGTATACAACAAGCACTCGACGAATGCGCGAAATCAGGCGGCAATCAGGTTGTAATCCAGCTCTCGCCGTCGGGAGAGAGCCGGGACTTCCTAAGCGGACCTCTTCAACTCCACGCCGGCGAGATCCTTCTTCTGGCGCCCGAGGTCACGCTTTTCGCTTCACGCAATCCGGCTGACTTCCAAGCCCCTGGTGGGGTAGCTTGCGGAACGATTTCTTCGAAAGAGAATGGTTGCGTTCCTTTCATAAGCCTAGCCAATCACTCCGGAATCGAATCGACTGAGAACCGCAATGGGGCGCGCGGGGCCATCGATGGCCGCGGGGACCAAGAGATGATTGGACGAGGACTGTCTTGGTGGCAGCTTGCACAGGCGGCGAAAGACCGAGGATATCAGAACGTTCCACGTTTGCTACAGGCCCAAAAGGTGAACGATGTAACACTCTATAGCCTCGATTTGATTAACTCTCCGGGAAGTCACGTCTCGTTTAAGGACGGCACCGGGTTTACGGCTTGGGGCGTCCACATCAAGACGCCAGTTACGGCCAGAAATACAGATGGCATTGACCCCGCGGGTGCCAGCGACGTGACAGTGATCCACTCGTCGATAATGGACGGTGACGACGGGATTGCAATCAAAGCCGGCTCGCAACCTTCGGCCCATATCACCATCAAGGACAATATTGTCGATGGTAGTCACGGAATTTCCATTGGAAGTGAGACCACCGCTGGAGTGAGTGACGTACTTGTGGTCGACAATACCATCAACGGGATGGATAGCACGGGCAAAATGGGCGGGACGGCAGCCGGTATTCGCATCAAAAGTTCTGCGGCTGTCGGCGGCGTTGTGCGCCAGATAACCTATAAAAATACCTGTGTTCTAAACACGAAGATTCCGCTGTCGTTCGACACGCATTACAGCTCCGGCGGAGGTCACGCAATCCCTTGGTATGAAGATATAGTTGTTGACGGATTCCAGTCGAGCAGCACCCTGCGCAATGGGTACGTGGAGCTAAACGGCTGGGATAATCAGCATGCTCTTGGTGTGAAGTTCAGCGGAACCGCAATCGATACCACAAATCTGAAAGCTAGCAATGCGAAAATTGTAGATGCTGGCGTCCGCTTTGGAGGCCGCCCCCTCGGCCCGCTGGGCCCGACTGTGCACATCAGTAGAGAGCCCGCACGCGGAAATGTTCCAGATTGCGCTGCCGGATGATCCGCAGGCCCTAACGCGGCTTCCCTCACCCGCTTTCCTCAAGCGCAGAGGTGGGTCCTCCAGTTCCCAGGCGACAGTACTAGGTAGTAATGGTTCTTTGAGCAGTAGTCGCTAAATTGGCAATGCCTACGAAGCCTCGTAGGAGGACGAACTTGTCGGACTCTTGGGCGCGAGATGCGGCCTCGTCATTAGTGCGTCTCTTCGACGAGCTTTCCCGGGCTGCCATGCTCGTGTCTCCGGCACGACCGCTGTTACGTTTGTCTGGAACAAACGTTGCTTTCGGCTGCCCAAGAGTTCGAATAGAACGGTCGCGATGAGATTACCCACAGAATAAAAGTTCCGCGGATCATCTGTTATCACCTGTATCACTATAATTCGAGCTAAAGTGTTTACCCGTAATTCCCGCAGGACGGTTCTCCGGTTTCTCGGCAGTTCACGGGATCGGATGGAGGTAATTATGAAGCAGACAGTCATGCACATTCATTCTAGGAATCGGAGAACGAAACATCTAGTTGTCACTATCTTGGCGTTCGTATTGGCTGCTTCTGTCGAGGTGAGTCATGTAGATCCGGCTCGCGCCGAGACCCCTCATTTGGCATCTCCTGCGGCGGCCGTCGCCTCCGTCGCGGCAGGTACGTTCGATGAGGATGTCGCCAGTGGCAAACTTTCCGTGGAATACCTTGCCGGACTGACGTTTGAGTATCGAAACCTCAAGATGAGTGACGAGGAGAAGAGGGCCGAGACATTCGGCGCAATCAAGCGCGAGGTCAGAGCCGAAATCGCGGATTCCGGGCCTCTTTCGTCGACGGCTCCGGGTTCTTTGCTCTACGTCAATACGACTCTTGACGGTCTTCGTGTGGTAGATGATCATGCTTCAACCGACAGCTGGCGCTCGTTCTGGCATCGTTTCACCCATTGGACTACGTGGCATCTGTCGTCCGACTCTGCGCGACTTATCCTCAGTACCGGTGGTGCCCTGACTTCGGGGCTTATTTGCGCCCTTCCAGGTGTTTCAGCGATTGCTTGTGCTTTCGCCGGCGCGCTGATTGCATTTCTGACTACCTATAGCTTGCTTCGAACGTGCCTAGGGCGAGGAGTGGACATCGCGATCCCGGATCTCAATCATAGCCGTTGCCGGTGACATGGTGTAGGCGCGCAAAATAATTAATCGCGTAGGAGGATGAGCTTGCTGTTTTGTCACTCAGAAATGTGAGTTGGCTACCTGTTGCCGTGCCATGATCCTTATTGCCCTTTGCGAGGCCGGCACTAATTACTCGGCGCTGCTCGAAACCGGCGAGCTGCTCGAATGCGGGCCAGGCCAGAACCGGAGACGCGCGAGCGACATGAGCTCCTTGTTGGAAAGTATTTGCTGGCCGACGGATCGCGGTCCGGGCGATGGTCCGGGAAACCCGGGCCTAAGCTTTAGAATCCGACAGTCACGGAAATGGTCGAATCAAGGTTGATTCGTGATCCTTGTAGTTAGCAACGAGGAAGGTAATGCAATCCAGCCGGTTCGTTACGTATTGGTATTCATTAGTAATTACAAATCACAAAAGGTGGCCCGGTTGATCCGTCGACCGGGCCACCTTCCGCTCGATTAGACCTCCTGTGTGCCCTCGATCGAAAGCGAGGACTTGAAAACAAGCACGTTCTTACTGCAGTGAATTCTGACCATCGACTCGGGCAATTACTGCTAGTGTCTCTGGGTCGCAGAGACGGGCATGCCACTTAAGCTCGGTGGCCCCTCGTGGCAACTTCGGAAAGGATGCGGTGAAACTGTAACGTCCTGCACCACTGACTTGAGGGTCTCCATCTAGTGTCTGGGCGATGTGACGCTTGAGGACGCCCTCTGCTTTGGGCGGCGCTTCGTACCAAACGATCACGAGTGCACCGGGCTTTCCCGTCCCGAAGAAGCGTTGGCCCTCGAAGGATTTCTTGTTAGGCCCGGCTTCGGTACTAACGGTGAACGAAGTTGTTGTCGTGCTCTTCACGCTCGAAGCGGCTGAGCGTGGGGCTACTTCGGAGATGTGAGCCTGAGCCTGGGTTGGACCAGCCATGGTTGTGACAAGAGTGGCTGCGACGCCGGCAGTGAGTAGAGCCGTTCGCCTGTGAGAGGTGAATTTACGGGTAATCATTCCTATCCCTTTGGTGGTCGAGTAATGCCGAGCGAGCCGGCTTCTCTCAATAGTAATCGATCCCCGGGCGTGCGTCGATAAGCGCAACGGTGTAGGGAACTGGTGCTGTCTGCTTCGTTCACCTGAGATAGCCGGCAGCCGTGAACTGTTGTCAGTGAGGGGCTCTTCAGGCGGTTGTCTCAGATAGGGAACAGAAGGTCTGATGGTGCGCTACGCGTTGGCGGCTCTGTCGTCAGCTGGCCCCGACGAGCACGGGGGTGCGTGAGAACGACGCACTTCCTGCGACAGGGATGATAGACGTGCGCAATTCAGGTTCATCAGCCCTAGCCCAATCGCGGCATGCAGGGCACAAAGCGGGTAGCTGTGACAGACTTTCGTGAGCACTTTTCTCCCGCATGCGTCAGCCCCGCCCGGTATGAGGGCAGCTTCTACAACGGCCGACGACGACGTGTCGCCTGCGCAGTGGCGTTCCGAGGCTGATCGCGAAGCGCAATTGAGCCTGCACCCCACAGCACGACACCACCGCCTACGACCGAGATTCCGATGAACAGGCCTCGCGCAGCATCATGCTTGGGCTCATCCCTCGTCGGGCACTCGCGATGAGATCGCTGCTCTCCGAGGTGTTGGACGTTCACGCACGGAAGCTGTACCGATTCGGTGTGGTTGTGGGCGGCGTTCGCTCCGAAGATGAGGGCTACGACCCCGAAGACAACGAGAAGGACACTCGTCCTGAAGGAGGACGCTCGAATGCGTGCACTCGAGCTTTCCTGCGTCTCCCTGGTAGCGGCACGACGCAGCGCCGCACGCTGGTTGAAGATGCCCCTTAAGTTCGTGTTCACCCCTCGGTCATAGTTCGTGAGCAGCGCCTGGGCGTGGGCTTGGCTGTAACGGTCGACGCCGTATCGCTTCCGACCTTCAACCGATGCGAACGCCTGCTTGAACTGCTCAAACTCCGCGTCCTCCACTACTTCAGCCTAGGCCTCGATCCCCGTTGCCCCGGGGCGCGGACCAAACAGATGAACCGCGGCGGATCGTGATCAGAATCGCGCGACTTAGCGTGAACGGCCACAGATCCCGGTGTCTCAACAGACGTCGACCATGGACGATCCGGCACGAACCGAGCCCGCCCCGGGCTTGAACAGGCGATCGCCGCATGCTGGGCCGGAGACACGCTCGTGGTCACCAAGCTCGACCGGCTCGCCCGCTCCGCCGTCGACGCCAGCACGATCGCGGCCGAGCTCGCAGCAAAGGACGTCCGCCTCAGCTTCAACGGATCCGTGTACGACCCTCTCGACCCGATGGGGCGCATGATCTTCGGCATGCTGTCGGTCTTCGCTGAGTTCGAAGCGAACCTGGTCAGCGCCAGAACCCGAGAGGGCATGGCCACTGCTCGAGCGAAGGGTCGACTGAGGGGTGGCAAGCCCAAGCTCTCCCCCAAGCGCGAAGCGCTCCTGGTGTCGATGCATCGGTCAGGTGACTACACGACCGGCGAGCTCGCGGAGCTGTTCGACGTCGCCCGGGCCACGGTCTACCGGGCGTTGAAGCGCGGGTCGGACGCCACCTCAGCGGACCTTGCACTCCCCCGCACTGAGCGCTGAGGGCAGCTAGTCACTGATAGCATCTGCTATCACACGGTAGCGGATGCTGTCAGAGGGGGCACCAATGGTGAGGATCGTGGGTCCGAGTGGGGACGAAGCGGAGGCCAACGAGCGCCTGAACTGGCAGATGCTGATACTGCGGTCAGTGGTCGCTCACGATGATCGGGTGAGTGTCCCCGAGATCGCCCGGCCGGGATCGGAGCTCTTGGCCGACGACGAAGCGACAGCTCCGTTTCACACGTCCCATCTGGTGCCCTATGCCCTCAACGTCTCCAGCGACGCATTGAGAACGGCGCTCGTCGTCCTGGCTGACGGCGAGGACATTCGAGTCCCCATCATCGGCCTCTACCCGCTCCTCCGAACCGTCATCGAGGGCTCCGGTCTTGCGACGTGGCTGGTTGCTCCCGACGAGCGTCTTGTGCGGGTGAAACGCACGCGTGAGGCTCGGCTCTCGGACCTTTCGCACGATGACAGGGCGGTTGTGGTCGCGTCGACGCCCGAGCTGACAGACGACGCCGCCGAGAGGTCCGCCAAGCAGAAGATGCGACGCGAGAACTCGAGGCAAGTCCGTTCCGAGAAACGTCGACTGCTCGACCATGCTGCTCGTCTCGGCGTGGAGATCGACGAACGAGGCATGCCCGGGTTTGGACCGATCATGGAAGCAATCGCGCCGGTCATCGGCATGAGCGTCGGCGAAGTCCGTGGTGCGTGGCACTTCGTGTCCGGCCTCACGCATCCGTCGCTATCACGTGCTATCAGCATGGCGAGCCTCGAGGTGAAGGACAACAACGGAGGCGGCATTCTCACCGCGACGATGTCGGCCGACCTAGCAACTGTGAGTCTCGCGCTCGACGCGGCGCTGCTGGGATTCAAGACTGCTCTCGACGTGGTCGCGGCCCGAGGCGGGCTGGCAGATCTCGCCTGGACCGGCAGCGATCTTCCCCCCGCCCCGAGGTTTCAACGGGTCTGGAACGACCGTTGAGTGGTGGTGCCCCCGGATTGGGCCAGGGGCACCGAGCCGGCGGGCACGTAGGGCGCCGACTTCCAGACACGATACCCGTGCTCCCTTCCCACATAGATAGCCCCTGCTATCAAATGATAGCAGGCGCTATTACGTGCATGTGTGAGCTAGCAGCAACTAGCAAAGGCTAGCGCGTGCTACTCCATGCCGTTCTTCTCGATGTGCTCCATGCCGATCTCCATCGCTCGCAGCATGATCGCGTGATTCGGGTACCTGGTCGCCTTGTTGTAGTCGGCGATGCGGTCTCGGAGTGCTTCGTGCCCGCGCCAGCGCACGAGGGCCGTCAACGGCGCATCGCCCGCACTCTGCGGCCGTGCCTTCACCGGGGCGGTCGCCTGGGATGTCGCGGGCGTCTCGGGAGGCAGGGCGTCGGCCGCGGCCCCGAACGCGGCGATCGCGTCGGGGTCCGCCTCGGTCTTCTTGTTCCGTGCGATAGGCATCAGCCGTACACCTCCGCCGTGAGCTCCTGAATCTCAGCCCGCGCCTGCTTCGCCTTCGATACAGGGAGCTCCATCACTCCAAGGCCAGGAGCGGCGGCGTCGCGGTAGGCCTTGCGCGAGTACAGAACGGTTTCGAGGGGCTTGACCTGGGGGTACTCCACGATGAACTCGGAGACGTCTTCTGTTTCCGTCTCGTTATGATTGGTGGGTGCCTGGCTCAGCAGGCTACGGACCTCCAGGTCCGGGTTGAAGTCGCGGGCCGTCGAGATCACCTCGTCGAACTCCTCGAGCGTCTCGACGTCGAACTGACTGGCGCGGAGGACGACGATCATGAGATCCGCGGCGGTCATCGCTGTTCGCATCTCCTGGTTGTCATCGCCGGCGACGTCAACGATCACGTGGTCGTAGAGCTTGTCGAGATCACGCAGGGCGGCGTGCACGTTGCCGCGCTTCTCGACGAGCGTCATCGCGGGTTCAACGCCGGCGTCCACTCGACGTGCGTGCCACTTGGCCAGCGATCGCTGCTTGTCGGCGTCGACGAGGATCACGCTCTTGCCCTGATGGGCGAGCGCCGCCCCGATGTTGGTGGCGACCGTGCTCTTGCCCGGGCCTCCCTTGGTTCCTCCTACGAGGGTGATCATCGCAACCCCTTTCGTGTGCCGTTGCTATCACGCACTATCAGTCGCTAGCCCAATCCAGCAGGCAATAGTGCCTGTTAGCAGGCTAGCACATGCAAGCAGGTGATATCACTAGCAGCTGCTATTAGTTGCTAGCAGATGCTATGCAGCCGAATCGAGGTCCCGAAGCTGCTGCACGGGTCCGGGTCCGGGCCCGAAGAGTGACATGGCCTCTGAGGCTCTTCCCGGTGCCGGTACGGGGACCTGTGGGCTCGCGGGGGAGAGGCCAGCGTCGGTGGGGTCGTGGAGGATTTGCTCATGGATCCAGCTGAGGTTCGGGAACGGCAGGAGCGAGCGCTGATCGCGTTCGTGCTGCGCGCGCGACGCGTGCGGGCGCATTCGCTCGCTGAGGATCTCGACGCGCTGGCGAAGCTGCAGAACCCGAGCTTCACGGTGACGGTCAACGCCGAGACGCGAGAGACGACAGTGCGGTCGGAGTATCCGCCGGAAGAGCAGGTCGAGAGTGCGGCTGCACGGATCCGGCCGTTGTTGCTCAACGAGGAAGATGCGCACTGCATCAAGACGATGAACGCGCTGCTGTACTTCGCTCGCGAGACCGGCGCCGACGCCGACGCGATCGCGGCGCTGAAGAAGCTGCGCGAGGACTGGAAGGTCGTCGCGTCGCAGAAGGTCAGCCGCTCAGCGTACGAGGTGCGGGTGAAGCAAGGGGAGGCGCCGGAGGAAGCGCTGGCGGACCACGAGCTTGCATATGCGTGGATCTACGGCGACGTTGTGCACGCCGACACCGACAAGCGTCAAGGTGCGCACTCGTTTGGTGTCGAGGAACGCTTCCATGCCGCTGTTCCGCTCGTGGCGCGCGTCATGGTGTTGACGATCCGGACACTGAACACGCTCGAATGGCTGCACGGCAGACGGATCTTGCCGTTCTTGCATGACGCCTTCGCGGAGGACGTCGTGGTCACCCGTCGGGTCGTCGTTCGCGAGGGCCCGGTGTTCGTCGCCCCCTTCGTGGACGGAGCGCTTCCGGTGCTGCCGGCACTGGGCGCAGAGGCTGGCAGCGGTTGGGTTGAGTTCGCGGACGAATTCCTCCCGGACCAGCAGTAGTGCGCCGATAGCGCAGTCGTCCGCGGATCTTGTCGGGCTGGCCTAAGCGGCAGATCGGCCGTTGGCGAGTGGGCTGACGCGTGGAAGACGTCCGGTGGCGCTGATGAGCTGGCGGGCAGCACGGAAGTCGGCGCGGCCGTCGGTGGTGCGCGGGTGTTTGCCGTGTCGGTTGGTGCCGTCGTCGTAGAGCGTGATGGCGTCGGGGGAGGGGCGTCGGCCCGGGCGTTGACGGCCGGGGGAGGCCATCCAGGCGAGTTCGCCTTGCCACCAAGCCCAGGCCTCACGCTCGACGGCGTAGCGGTGTTGTCGCGCATGGAGAGTGCCGGCGGCGCCAATGCGCTGCGCGACGCGGTCTCGTTCGCCGAGCGGCGCAGCGGTCCAACCGTTGTGCGTCCAGCGGGTCAGACCGTGGCGGTGGAGCGTCCGCAGCGTCCGTGTGTCGTCGAGCGTGGGGGAGGTCAGGATCCGCGCATAGACGTTCCCAGTGTGTAGGCCCAGCCCGGTGCCCGCGGTGAAAGTGTCGTGGGTGCGTGTCTGCTGTCGGTCGGTGAGCTCGGACAGAAGGTGGGTGCGGTGGGCGGCCCCGGCCCCTCCGGGGCGCGGGTCCGCTTGTGACCGACCCCGGTCGGTATCCCTGTGGAGAGCGTTCTGTGGGTCGATCGTCCAGTGCGCAGCTCGGGTGCCTTCGTGGGCGGCGGTGTTGGCGATCCACCCGTCCGCAGCGAGGCGGAGGAGCGCCGTACGCGCGGTCTCACGCCCGATGCCACACAGAAGGGCCAGTCGGCGGATGTCGGCCTCCACGGAGACGCTGACGGCTTGCAGGGCAAGGAGGCTGAGCGCGTCGAGGACCCGTCGGTCCGCAGGGCCGCCTCCGGAGCTCCAGCGTCCGGGAGAGGCCTCGGCGCGCTGTTGCAGGGAGTCGACGAGGTCCGCGATCGCGCCGGCTCGGCCATCGAAGGTCGGATCATCGCCGGCGCCGCGAGGGTTCGCTGCGACGTAGCGGACGGCCTTGTCCCACTGACGAGCGAGGACCCGGAGAGGGGACTGCTCGCCGGTGGTCGGCCGCGGAGCGCGGCGGCTGCCGGCACGAACGGTGCGGACGTGCTCGAGGCCGGGCTCGTCGCGGCGTGCCAGGACGTCCGCGTACCGCCACCGTGCGGCTGCAGCGCCGACGAGGACCCGCCACAGGGAGGCGGACGCGTCGCCGGCGGCCGCGTCGTCCTGCAGCGCGGCCGCGCTGCGTGCTGCGAGCGGCCGTCGTGTGCCGGGCAGGTAGAGGCGCCCGTGGTGGTCCAGCGGCAGAGGGCGTCCAGCGTCGAGTGCGGCGTCGGGCGCGGTGGCCGCCGCGAGCTCGCCGGCGGCGATCGCGAGGGCACGCACCTGGTGCGCCCGGGCGCTTGGCGTCGTGAGCGCGGCGAGCGTGCCCATGATCGGGGTGGAGCGCCCTCCATCGCGGTGCGGGCTCAGCGGTGGGCGGAGGCAACCAGTTGCAGGGTTCGACAGGGGAGCCTTGTCGAGGCTCTTGCAGACCCGCGCGAGGTCGCGGGCGATCGTAGCGACGGTGTCAGCGCTGACACCGTCGATGAGGGCGACCCAGATGTGGCGGCCGCCGGAGGGGCCGGACTGGCAGACCAGGTGTGGCATGCCGGCGTCGTCGAGGAGCCGGCGGATGGTGTCGGTGTCGGTTTTGACGACCTTGAGTCCGACGTGTTTGGTGTCGAGGTCGAAGCCGAGGTAGCGGTAGCGGTGCTCGTCGTCGGCGAGGTTCATCGCCCACGGCCGCGCCGGGACGTCGCTGGTGACGGCGGCCCCACGGCCGGCGTAGGAGTTCACGACGGCGCCGTACGCGTCGACAGCAGCCACGCGCACACGGCGCCGAGGAGACAGGACGCGCGTGAGCGCCCAGGCGGACGAAGTGTCCGCTGCGGACACGCGGGCAGGTGAGTATGTACCGGGCGCAGCAACGTGCGTTACGATGGCGACACCTCCTCCTCTCGGGGTGGTGGTACGACGAAGGCTCCCGGGTAACCGGGCTTCTTCTCTCGGAACTCACAACCTGACCCGTTTGGCGACTAGACAGGCAGTGAGATACATGACTTGGGGCTTGGCCCCGGACCCCCGCCTCGGCGGGGGTTCTGTCGTTTAAGCGGCTGGGTGGGCGGCCTCCAGAGATTGGTCGAAGACCGGCAGCGCGCCGAACTCGGCCTCGTACTGAGCACGAAGCCGCTCCAGGTAGAGGGACACGCTGAGGTTGCCGGAGGCGCGGGCAGCGTCCGTGAACGCCTTCCCGGTGTCCGGATGCAACCGGATATCGGGCCGTGCGGGTTCGACGCCGCGCGGGAGACGGTTCCGCTTCACACCTGCGTTAGATCCGGGCATGGTCACGAGTCTGGTGTTAACACCGTGGTTACCCCGGGAAGCTGCTTCGGCGTGTCCGATCGTGGCACTCACTGGAACCACCCGGCGACGATTTGCACCCAACGGTGCCGGAACGCGCGAGTCAGAGTCGTCTCGCCGCGGCAGAACCGCACGAAGTAGTTCCGTCCGATGGGGGTCTTGGAGATCAGGAAGTGGAAGCCGCCCGGGAACCGGGTGAACATGCGCAGCAGCTTCTCGCCGGCGTTGATCTCGGGCACGAGCTCCGCGTGTACCTGCGCCTCGTAGCGGTCGAGGGCAGCAGCGTCACCGCCGGCGAACGCGGCCGCGGCGATACCTGCCCATTCACCGGAGCGGAGGGCGAAGGAGATCCCTTCACGTGTCCACGGCTCAAGGAGCCCCGCCGTCTCGCCGGCGAGCACGACGGTGCCGCGGCGCAGCGGGGAGTTATGGGCGCGCCACTGAGTGAGGTGTCCGCTGCTGCGGTCCTGGTCAGTGGGATGCAGGTCGAGTCGTTTGATCCAGTCGTTCAAGTAGCCCCGCGTCTGGTCCCCGTAGCCCTTTCGCTCGATGACGCCAACGGTGAGGGTCTTCTCCTTGGGGAACACCCACGCGTACGTGCCTGGGCGAGGGCCCCAGTCCAGCAGGACGCCGGTCGCGGCGTCCTCTGGTCGGCGGGGGACTTCGACCTCGAGGCCGAGGTCGGTCCGCTCGATGACAACACCGACATGCCGGCCGACGCGTCCGCCGGAGCCATCGGCGCCGATGACGACGCGTGCAAACAGTTCGTCGCCATCTGAGAGAGCGAGACGGGTTTGCCCGTCCTCGTCCGTGAGGGATCGGACGTTGGCGCCGTCGCGGAAATCGGCGCCGGCTTCCTTAGCCGCGTCGACGTTGGCCTGGTCGAATCGTTCCCGGTCGACCATCGCAACGAAGGGTGCCTGGGTGCGAACGCGGGTCACGCGACCCATGCGATGCGAGAAACCCACCTCGGGGACGTCCGCCTCGATCGTTGCGAGAGCATGGTCGTTCATCCGGTGCCGCGACTGACCAATGATGCCGCCACCGCACGTCTTGTACCGGGGGAACGTAGCCTTGTCGAGCAGCAGCACGCGGGCGCCGCCGAGAGCGGCGTAGCGTGCTGCCGTGGCCCCTGCAGGGCCGGCACCCACGACTACGACGTCCCACACCTGATTGGCGTCTGTGTCCTGCATGAGGCCAGAGCCTACCCGGGATCAGACGGGCTACGCTGGATGCGTAGCACTTCGGGAACCATCGGCGAGTCGGAAGGGGAGTCCCAACATGGCGGGAAGAGTCGATCAAGCCGCACTCAAGCTGCTCGATGACCGCGGGATCCCGGAATCGCTCTCGATGATGGATCTGCAGCGTCGTCTGCAGGACATCACTGGACGCGACCTCGAGTATTACGTGGCCTCGAACCTCGAAGGCAAAGAAATCCACGGGGTCTGGGGATCTGACCTTGAGCAGAACGTCGACATGGTCTACTGCCCGCCCGGCAATCCCACCGTGCAGTACTTCATCATCCAGCACGAGCACGGCCACATGATCGCCTCGCCGAATGGCGCCGGGAAGAACATCGGCGCCAACCCAGAGATCGTTGAGCTCCTTGGAACAGCCATCCCGCTCGGCCGACGTCTCGACTTCACGTTCCAGCACAGCGACTTCTCCGCAGAGGAGGAGCGCCTAGCGGAGATGGTTGGCGCCGAACTCGCGGTGCGTGTCCTGCGCTACGAGAAGGGCCGCGGGAAGGACTTCCAGTTCGGGCGGGTGTTCGAGCGATGACAGGTGGGCCCAGTTGGATCACCGTGACGGGCATCGCCACGGTGATATCAGTGTGGATCGCCGCTGCAGCGATGCTGTTCCCGAACGTCCGGGGCAAGAACTCGATGCTGCCAACCGGTGTCGTGTTCTGGGCCATCGGATGCAGTCTGCAAGCGCCGTGGCTCTACGTTGTCGTGGACAGGTTCCTCGGCGGGGAGAACCTGACGAACCTGCTGTATCGGTCCGCCGTGATCGTGGCCCTCGGCTGCCTCGAGGTGATGGTGATCCGGGCGATGAGCGGCAGCCGGATCCGCCTGGTCGAAGCTGGTGTGTGGGCCGTGACCTTCGTCATGATCGCCACGCAGTCCGCGCTGTTCATGGCAGCCGACTGGTCCGTGTCTGACCCGTACCTCGGCAGGTACACCGGGGAACCCCTGCGCGAACTCTTCGCCGCAATCCTGCCGATCTGTGTCGGCCTGTTCGGCATCCAGGTCCTCCGCGTCGCCTTCAAGGGGCTACCCGGCTACGGCGAGTGGACCACCCGTTGGGGTGTGAGCCTCATTGGCGTCGCCGCCGTGGTCGACCTGCTGTGGGTGAGCGAGAGCCTCGTCATCGGTGTGGTGCGCGCCACCGTGGCCCCGCACGCGCTCATGACGGGCAACGTTGAGCCGTTGTGGGAAATCGCGGTCGTGTCCATGTGTGTGGTGACGGCCGTTGGTGTCGTCGTGGCAGCCGCTCATCCAGTCCTCGTCCCCGCATGGCGACGGGTCCTGCTCATCGTGTCAATCCCAGTCAGCGACCGCGCCATGCTCACAAACCCCGAGTACAGCGTTCACACACGATCCGAACGCCACCAGGCCGCATTCAGGAGTCGCGGAGAGGTCGCGGAGCTGGCACTCTGGCAACGCTGGGCAGAGCTGGAGGACAACATCCGATTGCGGCAGTTCCAGCCACGCTGGTACGAGCGGCAGTTGATCCACCTGATGATGGGTGCCACAAGCGCGAGCTTCGCCGGCAGCATCGTTCCGCAACTACTCCTCCCGAATCCCGACACCGAACACAGACCAGGCCCGACCCGAATCGAGTCCACAGCATGAGTTACGACAAGCTCACCGACGAGCAGAAGGAGCAGCGGGCCGCCCTAGCCCGCAAGCTCGACCTGCTCTGCCGCACGATCATGGCGCCCGACGGTGCACCCGTCACGTACACGAAGATCCGCGACTACCTCGCGGACCGCTACATCAAGCTCAGCCGCTCCCGGTGGGAGTACATGCGCGCCGGGAACAAGTACCTCGTCGACGACAAGCTGCTCTTGTCCGCGATCGCGCAGTACTTCGAGGTCGACCCCGCCTACCTCATCGGGCCAGACAGCCAGTTGACGGAAACCATCGACGCCGCCCTCCGGTTCACACTTGCGGAGCGAACGAGCCCTGTGCAGCTGCACGCCGCCCGCACACTGGGCCAGGACGTGTCGACCGAGCACCTCAACCGGCTGACTGCACTCCTCGAGGAGATCGAAGCGGCACGTAAGCAGCCGTAGCCTCACTACGCATAATGCGTAGCAAAACACATACTGACTAGCGCAACGCATAGCGCGTAGTGCTACGCTGCCTTCAACGATGGTTTCTACCCCCGTTGGAGGCACACGATGGCGACTCCCGCCGCTGCAAGCTCGGACTGGTCCGATCCTTCGCTGACCTCCGGTGATGACAGCGTCCGCACATGCCCACAGTGCGGGGGCACGAAGCTCGGAACTCGGTACTGCACCGAGTGCGCCGCGGAGCTCGTCCCACCGGTCGCCGTGACGCACGCGTTCGGGCCGATGTGGGCAGTTAACGGCCACGTGCTCACCGTCGCAGCGGGGGAGGACGTGCGGCGACGCGTGCTCGACGCTGTCGCTCAGATGGTCGACGCAACCGCTCCCGTGCGCGTCGTCGTGACGGACGGGCAGCTGGTGACCAAGGTGGTCCTTCGACTCGACGGCAGCTCTGTCGCGCAGGGCGACGACGCAGCCACATGGGCAGGCCCCGGCAGGGTCGACCTGCCACCGGCGGTCGCCGCTCGGCGGACGTCGATCGTAGGCGTGCACCCCACCGCTGGCGCGACGACGTGGGCACAACTGCTCGCCCTTCCCGAGGCGGAGCTCGCGGACGAGCTCGCCGGCCCGGTCGTCCTGGTGTGCCGGTCGACACCCGCTGGTATCAACGCGACCAAGGCCGCGATCCACTCGCTTGGCACGGCCGCGGTCGACGCGGTCCTCGTCGTCGCTGATGCACCCGGCAAGCCGGTCCCGGCCGCGGCGCGCGAGCAGCGCGTGCTCGCCGGCGCTGTACCGGTCGTGCCGGTGCCGTGGCTTCCACGCCTCCGGGCGGTGGCAGAAATCTCCCCTGCGTTGGCCGGGCAGCTCGCCCGTCCCGTGCAACGGGTCACCAAGGCGCTCCTGGGGGCGCAGTCAAACAAGGAGAAGGCCGAATGATCAGCAACGCCATCTACGCCGTCGTCGCGAAGTCACCGCGTGCGTTCGACGCCACCAACCGCGCCGGCATGGTCGTCGCACAGGCGTACTGCCTGCCCGGGAAGGCGCAGGACGCCCTCGACACCGCCACTCTCTGGACCCGCATCGTCGCGATCTCGCTCGGCGTCATCGCGCTGATCATCCTCGGGATCGGCATGTTCTTCTCCGGTCGCCGCCACGATGGTGGCGAGACCTTGAAGGGTCTCGGCTGGTGGATCGGCGGCGCAGCCCTGATCGGTGCGGCCGTCGGGGTGGTGTCGATCTTCCTCGGGTCCGTGTCGGCGAACTGCAAGCAGATCCCCGGCGCCTAACCGACACCAACCCCGGGAGGCCGTCATGGCACCACGCAACCGCAACACCAACCGTCGAGGCTTCGGCACCGCACTCAAGCGCGGCTGGAACTCCAAGCCCGCAGGGATCGCCGCGATCGTGGTCCTCGTCCTGGTCATCATCGTCGTGCTGATCTCCACCCTGCTCGGCGTGTTCGCTCCGGCGAACAACGACGACCAGGGGGCCGCGAGTAAGCCGGCCCCGACCTCGAGCACGTCGGCGGCTGCGGACGGTCCGTGCAACGTGAGGGTGACCGACACGTCGTCGACGCCGAAGGTCCCGTCCGATCTCACCTGGAAGACCGGGCAAGAAGGACTGACGTGGCCGGTGTCGAAGTCGGTCGGCCCGACGAAGACCGTCGACGGGTTCGACGCGTGCTTCGCACGGTCACCGCTCGGTGCGGCACTCGCGGCAACGACTGCGATCTACGACCAGTACGGCACGCACTCCGCGGCGGAGTCGCTGGACTTCTACATCGCCGATTCCGCTGGGAAGAAGAAGAGTCTCGAGGTCGCACCGCAGCAGTCGGATCCTGAACAGATGCGCTCCTCGGGCATGAATCCGGCTGGCTTCTCCATCGACGCGTTCACGAAGGACCGGGTTGAGCTGACGCTCGTGTACTCATACCCGTCCTCGTCGACGGGCTACTACGGCATGCCGATGACGATGGTCTGGGTCGACGGCGACTGGAAGATCGCCGTCCTGGATAACGGGGCCACCTCGAATGCCGGCACAACGCCGAGCGACGGGGACTTCATCAAATGGACGGGGACGAAATCGTGAACCCAGGAGACACCGCCCTCTGCATTGCGAGCCCGGCGCTCTGCGCGGTCAAGCAAGGTGTGGGAGCCGCAGCATCGTCGGCCGCGTCGAACGGTTTCAAGCAGGCTGCGGAGACGATGTTCGCGGCGTACGACGACGTCATGAAGCAGTTCCTGACCAGCTGGGTCGGGGCGGGTTTCCAGGTCAGTCTCGACAACAAGGCCACGTCGTGGTTCCAGGACACGACGCTGCCGATCACGATCATGCTGCTCACGCTGGGCCTGATTGTCGCCGGTGCACGGGTCATGTACTCCCACCGCGGGGAACCGTTCCAGGAGGCGATGACAGCGCTCGGGAAGACCGTGGCGGTGATCACGCTGGGGACAGCTGCGATCCAGATCTTCGTCTGGGGCGGGGACGCCTACGGGCAGTGGATCTTGAAGGTCTCCGGGATCTCGGCGACGGCCGGGTACGTCGACGCGGCCTTCGCGACGACGTCGCCCGGGCTGGCGCTGATCCTTGGACTCATCGGGGTGCTCGCGGTCGGGATCCAGTGGGTGATCATGTTCGTCCGGCAGGCGCTGATGCTGCTGCTGAACGCGTTCTGGCAGGTCAGCGCCGCGTACGCGGTGCTCCGCCGCGGTGAGCAGGCTTTCGAGAAGATCACCGCCTGGATCATCGCGTTCATCATCTACAGCCCCCTTGCCGCGTCGATCTACGCATTCGCGTGGCGGTTGAAGAACGGCCAGGACGGTGCCGGCGGAGTCATCTACGGGCTCATGCTGATCGGCCTCGCGGTGATCGCGCTGCCGGCGATCATGCGGCTGCTCGTCCCAGCCTCCGGCGCGCTCGGATCCGCGATCGGCGGGGCGATGGCTCTCGGGGCCGCCGCCGCGGTGGTCCAGGCCGGCGTCGCGGTCGGTGCGGCCGTGGCGACGGGCGGTGCGTCCGCGGGTGCGTCGGGTGCTGGCGCAGCCGGCGCAGGAGCAGGTGCCGGGGGCGGCGCTGCTGGTGGTGTCGCGGGCGGCGGTGAAGTGGCCGCTTCCGGCGGCGGCGGCGCTGGCGGTGGTGACTCGAGTCCGGTCGCGGGTGGGGGCAGCAGCGATGCCGGAACCTCCGGTGATGGTGCCGGCGGGATGGTCGGCGACGGTGGCGGCGCCAGCGGGGCGGCAGCAGACAGCGGCAGCAGCGCCGCGGGTGCGAGCGGTGGCGGTTCGGATGGTGGATCGGTTGCCGGCGGATCGTCGCCGGACTCGGGGCAGTCGTCCGGGTCGACGGCTTCAATGGCGGCCGCTCAGGTCGTCGCAAGTGGCGCGGGCGATGCACCGTCCACGGCGGAAGGAATGATCAGTGAGTGAGACAGCGGGCAAGGAACGCATCCGGTTCGGGAACTGGTTGCCGTCCACGAAGGGCACCCTCGGCGGGCTGACGTTCCTCGGCTGGGCGATGCTGCTCGGCGGTGTGATGGTCGGTGTCGTCTGCGTCAGCGTCGGCTGGTGGGCCGGAGCAATCCTCGCCCCGCTCGCGGGCATCGCTGCGAACGCCGTGTTCATCGTCCGGTGGGGCGACCCGAACTCGGGCCGCACCCTCGCGGCGAAGCTGTGGGACGGGCATGTGAGCGCCAAGCGGAGCCGCGCCGGCACGAACACGTACGAGACGGGCCTGTTCACGACGCTGCCCGCCGAGTCGATGACGGCGCTGCCAGGGATGCTCGCCGATCTCGAGGAGATCACCGGCACCGACGGCGAGGGGGAGGAGTACGTGCTCCTGCACCACCGGAAGAGCTCCCGGAAGCCGCTGCTGTCCGCGACGTTCTCCTGCCACCCCGATGGCACCGCGCTGCTGCCGCAGGACAGCATCGATTCGCAGGTGTCCTCGTTCGGCGGGTGGATCGCGTCCCTGTCACTGGACACCGCCATCGAGGGCGCCGTGATCGTGGTCGACTCCGCGCAGGAATCCATCGAACCGCTCGTGCAGAAGATCGACAACGAAGTCTCCCCAAACGCCCCCGCAGCAGCACAGCGCCAGCTTCGCGAGGGCGCCCGGGCACTGTCGGGCACGTACGCGGACGTCGAGGTCTTCGCCTCTGTGGTGTGGAACGTGAACAAGATCGCCGACGACGTCGAGGAAGCAGCAGCCGATATCGCCGCGAAGCTGCCCTACCACCGAGACGGGCTCGCCGAAGCCGGCGCCGGCTCCCCGGTCGTGGCCACCAGCAGCGAGCTGGCCCGCGCAGTGCGGGTCGCGTACCGGCCGGAGCGGGCCCGGGAGTACGGCTCCGACGAGCTCGCCGGGAACCCGTTCCACATGCGGGTCACCCAGGCCGGGCCGGACGCGTTCGACGACAGTGCCCGGCGGATCTGCTACCACGACGGGGTCGCATCGATCACGGCCATGATGGTCGCCCCGCCGCAGGCGCTGATCACCGAAGACCTCATGAACCGGTTGTTCCAGCCGAACGGGAAGTTCCTCCGCAAGCGCGCCGCCGTGTTCTACGGCCCGGTGGATCCCGGGAAGGCATTCAAGCTCGCGAAGAAGATGCGCGGCAACGCCAAGCGCAACAGCAGCGGCATCCGCGGAGAAGACAACGAGATCGAGAAGCGCCGGGAACAGCTGGCGCAGAAGACCGAGGTCGACCTGATGACCGGGGCGGCGATGACAGCGTTCGCAATCGAGGTCACCGTCACCTTCGACCCCACCAAGCGCGGCACGAACAACGCCATCGGGGAGCTGAAGCAGATCTTCAACGGCACGAACATCTCGTACCGGTTCATCGAGACCGACACCTCCGCCGCGTTCCACTCCACCCTCCCCCTCGGCGTCCTGCCGTGGGAGTACGCCACCGCCATGCAGACCGTCACCGACCGGACCGAATGATGCAGGAGCACACCGTGAACGGCACCCCAACCCCAGCCGACGAGCTCCGCGACCTGGCCGCTGGACCGGCGATCACCCCGAAGGTGGTCTACGGCACCATCGGTCACTCAACGGCGCGCACGATCCCCATGCCGGTCCAGGGGCACGCGTTGGTAGACGCCCTCGGTGGTGTGATCCTCCCGATCAGCCCATCCACGATGGAGCGGGTGAATCTGCTCGACCCGGTCGAGCTGTTCGGCACCCCGCCCGCAGGCGTCAGCCCCAACCACTTCATCTTCGGCGCTCCTGGCGCCGGGCACATGACGCCCTCGAAGGAGACCCGCTGATGGCTCGGGCATCGACGAAGACGCAGACGCTGACCCCGTCGGGGTTCTTCGGGCCCCGTGGTGGCGGGTGGGAGCAGATCCCGCAACCACCGCGATGGTTCGCAACGAGCGTGCAGGTGTGCGGGATCTACCCGTTCGGTGCCGGCACCGGCCGGCCGATCAACGGGTCCCCGCTCGGCCGCGACATGAACACCCACTCCGCGGTGTGCACCGACCACGATGCCCTCTACCGGGCGAACGTGATCTCCTCCCCGTCCGCGTTCATGTTCGGGCTCAACGGGCTCGGGAAGTCCTCCACCGCGCAGACGCTCCTTGGCGGGCAGGTCGGCCGCGGCCTCACCCCGGCAGTGTTCGACCCGATCAAGGGTGAGCACGTGCCGTGGATCGAGGAGCTCGGCGGGACCGTGTTCTCCATCGGCCCGCGTGCCCGCCACCAGCTGAACGTGCTGTCGCCTGGCCCGCTCGGCTACGCCGCCCGCCGGATCGGCGGCAAGGTCGGTGAAGAGCTGCTGATCCTGGCGCGGGCGAAGTCGATCGACCTGGTGAAGCTGGTCGTGAAGATCAGCCGCGGCACCTCGGAACCGGTCAAGGACTACGAGGAAACCGCGATCGAAGCGATCGTCGACACCATCCTCGAGCACACCGGACCGAACGAGGTCGCCGTGACCTCGGACCTGGTGCGAGCGTTCGACAGCCCGTCACAGCTGATGCTGCAGCGCACCGGCACCGCCACCGCTGCGGAGTTCCACACCGAGTACAAGCGGCTCGGGCAGACGCTGCGATCGCTGATGACCGGCGACATGGGGCAGATGCTCTCCGGCAACAACTCGGTCGAGTTCGTTCCCGGCAATCCCGGTGGGTTCTGCTTCGACACGTCCTCGATCGGCCGGAAGAACACCAAGCTGCTCTCCGCCGCGATGCTGTCGACCTGGTCGCTGGGCATGGACGCGATCGACGCGCACTGGGAGCTCGCCGAACACGAGAAGCGCAAGCAGCAGGAAGCCGCCGACGAGGGTCAGCAGTACGCGCCGGCGATCACCTGGGGCGGCTACACGACCCTGATGGACGAGTTCTGGTACCCGATCCGTGCCTGCGAGGGCATGGTCGACCTCGTCGACGGCCTCTCCCGCACGAACCGGTCCGTCGGGACCGCGGAGTTGAAGATCACGCACTCGCCGAAGGACCTGCTGTCGCTGCCGAACGCGGACGACCGGGAGAAGGCCAAGGGCTTCATCGAACGCTCCGGCCTGCTGCTGCTGATGGGTCTCAGCCGCGACGACCTGCTCGAGCTGAGCAAGGTGCGCCCGTTGACGCCGAAGGAGATCAACATGGTCGCCTCGTTCTCCCAATCCAAGGACTGGATCGGATCCCGCCGGCAGAAGGGCGCCAAGGGTGCCCCTCCCGGCGCCGGGAAGGTGCTGCTGAAGATCAGCGAGCGCGTCGGGATCCCCGTCAAGATGCTCCGCACCGCCACCCAGATGGCCGTCCACGACACCGACGCACGCCTCCGCGACTGACACCCCCCGTACGTATCCGCTCGAGCAGACAAGGACGAACCGCTCATGCCGAACAGCACCGTGCACGTCGACTACAGCCTCATCGCCGACGAGGGCACCCTCACCATCGGTGACGTCGCCTTCACCGGCGACACCGCCTACCCCGACGCGATGGACTGGCTCCGCGACGTCGCCACGCAGCTCGGCAACGCCGTCGTGGTCCGCAGCCACGACCGGGCCACTGGGCAGGACACCCTGTTCAGCATCGACGGCCACGGCGCGATCGCCCCCGTCACCGGCACCGTCGACGGCGGCCACGACGTCCCGGCAGCACCGCAGGCGCAGGCGCCGGCTCCTGCGGCAGTGTCGACGTCGCCGTGGCTCGACGCGGCCGCCGCGAACCGCGGGCAGGAAACGGCCGCAGCTCCGGCCGACGTCCCCGTGTCACCGCCGAACGCCGCGACGGTGGATGAGGCCCCCGCTACGCGGCGGGAGGCGCGGCAGTCGTTCCTCACGCAGGAGACCGTGGAAGAGCCCGCCACGACCGGGTTCCGCGGGTTCCTCACCGGCCTCGGGCTCCGCATGGCACCCTCGGAGGCGGAACGACGACACCGGGAGCAGGTGCACCTGGTCAGCCAGCACCACGTCGGCCCCCGCACGATCATGGTCGCCAACGGCAAGGGCGGCGCCGGGAAGACCCTCGCCACGGTGTGCCTGTCGACCGTCCTGACTCGGCACTCCGGCGCGGCAACCGTGGCGTGGGACAACAACCAGACCCGTGGCACGCTCGGGTGGTCGACGGAGGCCGCTCGTCACGACGCGTCCGTGCTGGACCTGCTGCCGGAGATCGACCGGCTGTTGGGCACCGAGGCTCGGTCCGCGGACATGGCCGAGTACGTGCACCACCAGACCCGTGACCGGTACGACGTGTTGAAGTCCAAGCCCGACATCCTCGCGGCCGAGCAGCGGTTCGGCGCCGAGACCGTCGACCGGGTGCACAAGGTGCTGACGAAGTTCTACCGCCTGGTGCTCATCGACTCCGGCAACGACGAGACCGACCCGATGTGGCTCGCGGGCCTGGACCGCACGGACCAGCTGGTCGTCCCGACCACCACCGACGACAAGTGGTGCGAGTCCGCAGCGCTCCTGCTCGAGCAGCTCGTCAACGCCGGCGGACGCTACCGCGAGCTCGCGGAGAACGCCGTCGTGATCGTCGGGGTGGAGACCAGCGATGTGAAGCCCGAGAAGGTGACCGAGCAGGTGCGCCGCTTCAAGGACGCCGGTCTGGGCCGCGACGTCCTGACGATCCCGTACGACGCGGGGCTGAAGGCGCGGATCATCAACTTCGACGCCCTGCAGGAGTCCACCAAGCTTGCGTGGCTCGCCGCCGGCGCCGCCGTCGCGAAGGGGCTCTGACACCCATGTGCCTCCGTGATCGGCGCCGGGTACCCGGTGGATGCACCGCACAGTGGGGGCAGCCCGCCAGCGGGCGGTGGGCGGATCGCGCACTGCTGCTTTCGCGCGTCGTGGTTCTCCCGATCGTGGTGTGGCTGGTGGTGGCGCCGTGATGCTGAAGATCTCGCGGGAGCGGGGCCTTGTGCACGACTGGCTCTGGGACACCCAGATGCGCCAGCTCTCGCGGGGGCTCGTCGGCCTGCTCATCGTGGGATGGACCGCGATCGCCGTCGGTGCCGTCCTGCTCGCAGTCCAGCTCGTCGGGGGTGCAGCATGACGCGGAAGCGTCTCTTGATCGCGTTCGCCGCCATCGCCGTGCTCGCGGTCGCCGCGGCGGTGGTCGTGATCGCTGCCCGCCTGCCCCACCGTGGGAGCGAAGTAGCCGCGACGTCGACGCCGATTCCAACGCGCTCGGCCGCGCCCTCGAGCGAGGAGGTGGCGCACACGGTCGCGGACCGGTTCTGCCAGCCCACCGAGACGAAGAACGCGTGGCAGCGCTCCCTCACCCCATACCTGACGCCGGAAGCGTGGCAGCTGTACTCCGCCGTGCGGCCAGGCAACGTGCCCTGCGCCGGCATCCACGACGACCGGACCCCGGTCGGCGACCAGCAGACGTCGACGGATCAGGCGTTCCAGTTCACCGCGTCGACGGGCGGCCCGATCACGGTGACCCTGCACCGCGACACCAAGGCCGATCCGTGGCTGGCGTCCTACATCAACGCCGGCGGGCAGGAGTAGGTCATGGGGAAGGGTGGAATGCTCGCGATCGCGGCGCTGGCGCCCGTGATCGGCATCGTCGTGATCGTGGTGGTGCTGTTCACGATCATCACCGGCGCCGGGGACGACGACCAGGCAGCTGCCGCCACATGCGGTGCCGCCGGCACCGTGTCCGGCACGGCCGTGTCCGTGCAGAAGGGCACCCTGCCGGCGAAGGTCGGCCCGTACTCCGGCGACCAGGTGAAGAACGCCGCGGCGATCGTCTCGATTGGCAAGGAGCGGGGCCTGACCCGGCACGCGCAGCAGACCGCGCTGATGGCCGCGATGACGGAGTCCACCCTCAACAACCTCTCCGGCGGCGACCGCGACTCCGCCGGCCTGTTCCAGATGCGGCCCTCCCAGGGGTGGGGCACCCTCGCGCAGGTCACGGACATCGACTACGCGATCAACCTGTTCTACGAGCGCCTGGTGAAGGTGCCCGGCTGGGACACCATGGACCCGGGCGAGGCCGCACAGTCGGTCGAGGGGTCCGCGTTCCCTGATGCGTATGCGACGAAGTCGGCGTATGCGGTCGAGATGTTGAATGCCCTCTCCGGCGTCACGGTCTCAACCGTCTCGCAGACCAACGAGGGTCCCACTTGCACCGCCGGCGCGGGTGCCGCGGCCGGTGGCGGCGCCGGCGGGACGAAGAACGTGCTCGCCGAGGGTGAGCAGCCCGCGACGGGGCCGCATGCGGCGAAGATCAACCAGGTCATCGGGTTCGCGAAAGAGCAGCTGGGCGAGGCGTACGTCCTCGGCGGTGCCGGCCCGAACGTGTGGGACTGCTCCGGGCTGACGAAGGTCGCGTACGCGCAGATCGGCGTCAACATCGACGCCGGCCACTCCGCCACGACTCAGTGGCGCAACGGGGTCGCTCGAGGGCAGATGCACCCTCTCAGCGAAGCGCAGCCCGGGGACCTCATCTTCTGGGGCGGCAACGACGCCTGGCACGTGGGGATCAGCCTCGGCGGCGACATGATGATCGCCGCTCCGAAGGCCGGCGACGTCGTGAAGATCCAGAAGGTGTGGGGCACCCCCAACGACCAGGTCTGGCGCCCCGTCGACGGCCTCTAGCCCAAGCACCACCGAAGAACCGATCCGCGAAGGAGCACACCATGAGCACCGGATACCTGCACCAGAACCCGCCCCGGTCACCGTGGCCCCGACGCCTGCTGATCCTCGGCCGGAACACCGCCGTTGGATTCGCAGCCGGCGTCCCCATGTGGGTCGTCGGCCTGCTGTTCGCCGCATCGGTCGGCCGCGCCTTCCTCGGCGCGCACGCGGCTGCTGGCGCGTGGCAGGCCGCGTGGACACCGTCCGGGTTCCTCTACGCCGGCGCACTCGTCGCCAGCGTCGCAGCACTCCTCACGGCCGTGGTCTGGCACGTCATCGATCAGCGGGACGGAGCCCGATCGTGAATACCGTGCAGGCTCGCGTCGACGCGGCCGCCGTGACGTTCGAGGACCTCGGCTCGCTCGAGGCAGGGACGTCCGTGCTGTGGAACGGCCTCACCACGGAGCACGAGGCGACATGGTCCCCGACGCGCAACGAAGTGCCGGCGGACTACTGCGTGTTCGCCGACGACGCGGATCCCGCGCTGGTGCAGGTCATGCACTACGGCCCGCGGGGGATGCTCGCCGAGGATCCCTTCCCCGTCGCCGTAGCGCGGCCGACGGTGGCGGGAATCGTCGACGCGATCGCCGACCGTGGTGCACCGGTGTGCCGGTTCGCCACCGGGATGGAACTCAGCAACGACGGCTGGGACGTCGTCCCCTGCGTGTCGGTCTGGACAGGACCCGTCACCGATGCAGCCGACATTCCCGCGGTCGGGATGAGCCCGGACCTCCACGGTGGCCGCGTGCGGTTCCGCGGCCTGCTGTCACACCGGGTCAACGCCGTCGAGGAGGCCGGGGCCGACCCGTGGGAGCGGCTGCAGCTGCAGCAGCTGCCCGGGGCGGGCGAATGGGTGCTGCAGTCGGGAGCGCACGGTAGCGAGCTCGTCCACGAACACACCCACGACGCGCACACGCTCGAGGACGTGCTGCTCTGGGCACAGGGCTGGCTCCACATCGCGCACGACGTCACCGGCCCGGTGACGCCGACCAGCTTCACGGTCAGCGCCGTCGAGCCCGGCGGTCCGCTGACGGTGAGGATCTGGTGACGATGGCAGGGATGAGCCGCACCATGTCCGGTGTCGCGGAGACCGTGCGCGACGTCGTCGACACGTACAAGGAAGCCCGCCGGGACCGGGACGCGACGATCGTGGCCGCCGTGGAGGTCCTGGGGCAGAAGGGCGCCGCGGAAGCATCGGGCCTGTCCCGACGTCGAGTGCGGCAGATCCTCGCCGAAGCAGCCGCCCGGGAAGGAGACCCCCAGTGAGACGCCGCACGCAGTCGCAGCTCCTCACCGCGGCCGCCCTCGTCGCGGCCGCGGGCATCGCCGCGATCGTCGCGCCCTACATGCACCCGGAGCTCGCTGCGAGTGGGATCGTTCCGCCGTCGACGGCTGGACCATTCACCTCGAGCACGGTGGCCACGACGCCGGCAGCCGAGGCGCTGCGCGATCTCCGCGCCCTCCCGGTCTCCGACGCGTACGTGCCGGCCCGGTACGACCGGGACGCGTTCGGGCCAGCGTGGGCCGACACCGACCACAACGGCTGCGACACCCGCAACGACGTCCTCCGCCGGGACCTCACGGCCGTCGTGGTGAAGCCGGGCACCAACGGGTGCGTCGTGCTCTCCGGGACGCTCCACGACCCGTACACGGGCCGCACGATCGCCTTCCACCGCGGGCCGACGTCGAGCCTGGCTGTTCAGGTCGACCATCGATTCCCGTTGTCGCTTGCGTGGCGGCACGGGGCCGCGTCGTGGACGCCCGAGCAGCGGGAAGCGTTCGCGAACGACCAGGCGACGAACCTCGTGGCCGTCGACGGGCCCGCGAACGAAGAGAAGTCCGACTCCGGGCCCGCGGAGTGGATGCCGGCGAACACGGGCGACGCCTGCAACTACGCGGCGTCGTTCGTGACCGTGGCCACGAAGTGGCACCTGTCGATCGCCACCGACGACAAGCACGCACTCGACCGGACCCTCACCGGATGCACGAGCAAAGGGAACAACTGATGAAGACGACGACACCGGACCCGTTCCAGACGGCGCTCGAGCAGTTCCAGTGGCCGTGGTGGGGTACTGCGCTGATCATCGCGGTGGTCGTTCTGGCGATCGCGGCCGCGGTGTGGATGGTCATCCGGAAGGCCGGTAGCGGTGCGATGGATCACCTGCAGTCGAAGATGCTGCACCGCAACGACATTCGCGCGGCGAAGTACCCGGCCAGGCGGAAGGAAGCGGTGCGGCTGCACCCGAACGCGGTGGGCCTCGCGCCCGGGCAGCAGGTCGGCACGCTCGTGCACGGTGGGCCGATCTTCCAGGGATGGCGTGACACGTGCATGGCGTTGATGGGTCCAGGACGGGGCAAGACCAGCGGTCAGGTGATCCCGAAGATGGTCAATGCACCCGGGGCGGCGATGTTCACCTCCCGTCGCATCGATGGGGTCCGGGAGATCATCGCGGGCCGGCCGACGAGCACCGCGTGGGTGTTCGACCCGCAGCGGATCTACCGGAAAGACACCCGCCCGGACTTCGTGTTCAACCCGCTGATGGGAATCCGCACCCGCGACGACGCGGACGAGCTCGCGGAGATCTTCGAGACCGCGACGAAGCCCAAGGGCGCGAAGACGGATGCGCAGTTCGACCCGCAGGGCAAGAGCCTGCTCGCGTTCGCGCTCCTCGCGGCCGCGCGGACGAACAAGACACTCGCTGACGTGCACGGCTGGTTGAACACCGAGACCGGCGGCGGCGAGATCCTCGACATTCTTGAACGGTCCGGGGACCCGTCGGCGGCGATGGCCATGAAGGGCATGGAGGAGCAGTACGACCGCACCCGAAAGAGCGTCTACGCCACCGCACAGCGCATGGCAAGTGCGCTGAGCAACGACCAGGCGATGGCGTGGACGAACACGTCCGGGATCCGCCGGTTCGACCCGGAGACGTTCGTCCGCAGCAAGGACACGCTGATCCTGCTGTCGAAGAAGGGCACCGCCGCGTCGTCGGCGTTCCTGACCGCGCTCGTGCGGGCGGTGTGCAAGGCCGCGGAGCAGCTCGCCGAGGACAACGGTGGCCGGTTGGAGACTCCGTTCGTGGTGGAGCTCGACGAGTGCGCGAACGTGGTGAAGTGGCCGGAACTGCCGGACCTGTACTCGTACTACGGCGGCTACGGCATCGCGCTGTCGTCGTACTTCCAGTCCTGGGCGCAGGGCGTGAAGGAGTTCGGCGCCGAAACGATGAACGCGATGTGGAACGCCGCCGGGATCCGCATCTACGGCGGCGGCGAGAGTGCGCAGGGCGACTTCCTCCGACGCCTCTCCGACAGCGTCGGCACGTTCAAGGAAGTCATCAAGTCCTACTCCGCCGGCAGCAACAACCGGTCGACGTCGACGAGCACCCAGGTCCGGCCGATCATGACCGCCGGCGACCTGGAAGGACTGCCATTCTGGCGGGCGATCGTCAGTGTTCCGGGCGCCCGGCCGGTGCTGGTGAAGACCACCCCGTGGTTCCGGGACAAGAAGCTCAAGGAGCGCATCGGCGACGTGAAGCCGGCTGCGCGCGATGTGGAAGAGACCGAGGAGATCCGCGATGTCCAGCCCGTTTGATACCTGGCCTGACCTGTCCCAGCCCTCCGACGCGGACGCGCCGCCTCCCGAGGACGGGGCGCCGCCGCCAGACGACAGTGCGCCGGTGGACCGCACTGCGGAGACCGAGGGCTTCGTCCGCTGGGTTGGGGAGCAGCTGGCGAAGATGGAGGGGTTCGGTGTGGAAAAGCGCGGCGAGATCCCGTGGTGTCCGCGCTGGTGGGAGCACCCCGAGGTCGTGCAGCGGCTCTACGTGTCCTGGCTTGCTCACGGGAAGGCGGTGGAGCTCGCACGCGACGGCGACGGGCAGGCGCTGTCGCAGTGGTGGATTCATCACTGGGACCACCACGCAGCCCGCATCTTCGACCGCGCACGAGGACCGTTGCGCTTCTGCACCCCGAAGGAGCACCACGGCGATGGCACGCCCAAGCAAACGCCGTTCCTCACCGTGGCCACTCCTCAGGCCGGTTGGACGCTGTAGCAGCGTCAACTACGAACGGCCCGGCACTCTTCGGGGTGCCGGGCCGTTCGTAGTTGACGCACTTACTCCGCGGCGGGTGACCGCGGCGGTGCCGGTGCGGTCGGAGCGGGTGAGCGTTTGATCACGACGGCGAGGACCGCGATCGCACCGAACGCTGCGGCGTACATGCGGAGGTCGACGGCAGGCCAGTCCGTATGCACCGAGAGGAACGATGTGAGGTCCCAGAGCGCGTGACCAGCAACGAGGCCCCAGATCGCTCCCGAACGACGGTAGAGGTAGACGGCGATCGCCGGCCAGATCGCGATCGCGATCGCACCCCACCCGTAGTACAGGTGAAACGGCACACGGACCGCGATCGCGACCAGGTAGACGACCCACCAGGAGTAGCCCGTCCTGCGAAGCCCAACCACAATCAGACCCAGGAGAGCGAGCTCTTCCGCCGGCCCTGGGAGAGCGCTGTCGATCGTGGCCAGCGTGAACGCTGACCCGGGAGACACGGCCGGCCACGGGTAGTCGTGTTGGGGCAGCTGCAGCACTGTAGAGAGCAGACCGACAACGGTGAACGCGATCGCCATCACGAGGATGTAGACCGGGACGGTTGCCAGGCCGTGTGAGAACGGGACGGGGCGCCGGGGGCGCTTCCAGACGAACATCGCCCACCCGGCAAGGCCGGCCACGAGAAGCTGGGAGCCAATGTCGAAGGCCTGCCCGGACAAGCTCGATGGATCGTTGGTCAGCGGCGGCGGGTTGGGTACCCAGCCGAACAGTGTGGCGATCGCAGCGCCAGTCCCGACTCCCCATCCGAGCAGGAAGAGGAGAACGATCGCGATCCACACGGCAATGCGGAGACCAGTCCGGTTCTTGTCTGCAGGGACCGGGTCAACGCCGACTGCGTCGAGGCGCGGCGCGAACAGCGCATCCAGCGGCGCACGCCATCGTGGCGGGTGGGTGGTGGTCATCGGCGCTCCCTCGCGTGTTCATGGACGAGCAGGTTTGGTGTGAGCTCGCGCCAACCACATCGGGACAACGACTGGATGAAGGGGGCGCGCCCACTGCCGGCGTGACGCTCAGCCCGAACGGTGCACGAAAAGAGGTTGGAACCGCGGGTCGCCGTCGCTTCGGCGATGCAAACGCCAGCCGCAGGCGGTCCAAAATTGGTCCGCCTGCTCAGAGAATGCGGCGAGGACTGTTCGGGGGTAATGCTCTGCAAGAAGCTCCACGGCAGCGCGTCCGAGGCCTTCACGGCGCCGCGGCGCCCGCACCTCGAAGAACGTCAATCGCGCCACGTCAACTGGGGTGTCGAGGTCTACATACTCGCCCAGGACCGCGTCGTCCGGGTCGACCTCAGCGCGAGCCACCTCGACGCCGTCTGCGATGAACGTGAAGGTGTCATATCGGCTCTCACCGACCGGACTGCGGTGCATGTTCCACCACCGGTCGGTGTAGCCGTCGAGAGTGAGGTCGAACGGGCTGCGGTAATCGTGCGTTTGGAACACCTGGTGGAGTTCGAGCATGCTGATCTACCGTTCTCGTTCGTCGCCGCCGCGCTCGAGATCACGGATGCGCTGCTGCTCCCGTTCGCGGTGCTGCTGCTCACGCATCTGCTGCTCCCGGTGCTGCTGTTCCGCTGCCGGCGACGGCTGCTGCTGGGTGGGGGCGTCCTGCTCGCGTGCCGCCGATGCGGGCGCGGCCGTGCCGTCGGCGTGACGGGTGTACTGCTCGGGCGGCTGGTTCGTCGCGTCGCGTTCCCATGCCGGCGTGACGCCGTCCGCGGCAGTCGGGGGCAGGTTCGTGGCGTCGCGTTCCCACTTCGGCATGTTCGTCGGGTCGCCAGTGTGGCGGGCGGCGGCGCGGTCTGCCTGCTGGCGGTCGCGGTCGGTCTGCTTCTGGGCCTGCTCACGATCCCGGTCGGCCTTGCGCTGGGCGTCGCGGGCGGCGTACTCGGCTTCACGTTCCGCCTTCCGCTGGGCGTCCTGCTGCTGCCGGCGGCGCTCGTCGTTCGCGCGCTGCAGGGTGCGGCCGAGCTCGTTCGCGACGGTCTGGCCGGCGCGGCCGGCGTGGCGGCCGACGTGGTCGAGGGTGTCGTCGATGGGGTCGCTCATGATGCTTCCTTCCGAGGTGATGCGGCGTGCTGCGGTCGTGGCTTCCTGGATCTGAGTCTGCGCGCGGTCGAGGATCGCCTGCCGTGCGGTGCCGGCGATCTCCTGCGCGTGCTGCTGGTAGTGCTCTCGCGTCGACGGTTCCACTTCCGGCGCCGTCGACAGCGCGGCCGCCTTGTGGAGCGCGGTCACGCGTTCCTGCAGGTGGTCGGCGACGGGGTTCCCGCGAAGCTTCTCCGGGACGGCCTGCGGTTCGGACGGGTCGATGCGGTACTTGGTGCGGAGGACGTCGACCTCGGCCGCGGTGCGGTGCCAGTCGAACATCCGCCACGGCTCCGACGGGAGCCGTCCGAGGTCCTGTGTCCATGCCGGCTGCTCGAGGGCGAGGGCAGCACCGCGCTCCTTCAACCGGGCACCGATGTAGTGGTGCCGCTCGGCGAGGTGGTCGCGCCACTCGGCGGGGATGAGTTCGTCCTGGTGGCGGCGGCCATCCGCGATCCAAGCCGGCACCCCGTCGACGGCGGGTCGGTCGACAACGCGGACGATGGGCTGGTCGATGCCCTCGAGGGCCTTCTCGATGCGCCAGTGCAGCACTGCCGGGACGTCGTCTGCGGTAGCGAGTTCGCGCTGCCCGTAGGCGTCGCGGAGGGTCTTGATGGGGTCGTGGCCGTAATCCTCTGCGTGGCGGAGTGACGCGGCGAGGGCACCCCACGATTCCTGCCCCTCGAGGGACGTCGCGAGCTCGCGGCCAAGGGCGCGTTCGACGATGGCGCCGGCGCGGAGCTCGTCGGCGCGTTCGGCGACGTAGGCGTGCTCGTCGATGAGGGTCACGACGTCGTCGACGCGGTCCTGTTCGACGCGGATGGTCTCGTGGGCGGAGAGCAGCCGCTCGGAGCGGGCGGCGATCTGCTCGAGGGCGTCGGGGACGGTTTCGGCGTCCTCGAGCACCAGATACAGCTCGTTGCGGTCCTTTCCGCGGGACAGGGCCGTGTAGGCGTCCTCACGGCTCATGCCGGCGGTGCCGAGCACATGGGTGCGTTCGGTGGTGAGGCCCTGGGAGCGGCTGATGGTGCGGGCGTAGCCGAGCTCGACATGCTGAGCGACGTAGCCGGCGGGCAGGACCACCGGTGCCCCGTGCTGCTTGTGTGCCACCGTCAGGGAGCCGTCGTCGCCGACGGCGGTGACGTGCCAGAGGTCGCCGTTCTTGACGCGGTCGCGGCCGTTCTGGATCCGAAGGGTTGACTCGTTGCGGCGGGTGGCGACGAGGTCGCCGACGTGTGCGGAGAGGCCGTCGCGGAGGTCCACGGACCGGGTTGTGTCGACGTCGCCGCCGGTCATCCGGAACGCCTGTGCGCGGGCATTGAGCTCGGCGACGGTGTCCGCGGTGGGGGCGAGCATGAGTGAGTCGACGCCGGCAGTGGTGTCGTGCTGCCAGTCGCGGAACACCAGGTCCGTCATCTTCTCGGCGGACCCGCCGACGATGTGGCCGTGTTCCTGGTACCAGGCGAACGGGTCCCCGGGGCGCAGCGGATCACGGAGCCGCAGCGACGCGTCCGCTTCCGCGGCGTCGCGGAATCGGTGCACGTGCTCGAGGCGCACCGATCCCACTTCGCGGTCGATCAGGCGGAGCGCGCCGCCAGCTTCGACGGCGGAGAGCTGCCGGTCGTCGCCGATGAGGCGGACGTGTGCGCCGTGTTCCTGCGCAAGTTCCAGCACGTCGCGGAGGCGACGGGTGCCGGCCATGCCGGCTTCGTCGACGACGATCACGTCTCCTGGGTGGAGGGCGTACTTCTCGGATACTTCGTCCTGCTGGTGTGCGACGAGGAAGCCGTGAATCGTGGTCGCGTCGATCCCGACAGCGTCGGAGAGCACCGACGCTGCTGGCGCTGAGGGGGCGAGCCCGATCATGCGGACACCGCCGGCGTCGAGGGCGTCTGCGGCGAGGCGCAGCGCAGTGGTCTTCCCCGCCCCGGCGGGACCGATACCGGCAACGAGTTCCATGTCGGACGTGGCGAACGCGCGCGCAAGGTCGCGCTGCCCGGCATCGAGGGGACCGTCGTGGGCGGCTGCGACGCGCTCGAACACGTCGACGTCGATGGGTCGCATGGTGCGGGTTCGGGCTGCGTCGAGGAGGCCGTCCTCGGCGGCGAGGATCGCACGCGAGGTGTACAGGGTCCTGCCCTTGTGCTCCAGGTGCGTGTCACCGGCAGCACCCCTGGTGAGCGGCTGGAAGCCTGCGTGCGGGGACGGCGGGGTCAGCGACACAGATTCGCGGAGCGCCTCGGCGACGATGCGCTCGACGAGCGGTTCCGCGATCGCGCGGTCGCGGACGCGTTCGGACACCCAGTGCCGAGCCTGGCTGCGGACGACGTTCGCACCCCACACGGCGTTGCGTTCCTCAACCTCACGGAGCACCCGGCGGGTCGCGTCCTGCACGTCGATCGGTGCGCGTTCGACGGCACTGGCCTGTTTCGCGATGGCCTGCGCGTCGGCGACGATCGACGCGACACGGGCCGGGTCAACGCGGGCCTGCGCTGCTTCACGGATGGCTTGCGGGGACCGGACGTGGTCCTTCTGCGGACGGGACTCCAACGTCGCCTGCTGCGCGAGCTTGATGCGCGTCGTGTCATCCGGGGCTCGGCCGTGATCGCGCCGGTACTCCGCGACGAGCCGGTCCGTGCTCTGTCGGATCTGCTGGGACCGGGAGGAGAACATGTCGATCTCGTCCGGATTCACCCCCGTGATCTCCATCACGGAACGCTTCCCCGGGGAGGGTTCCCGGGCAACGCTGGTGACGCCAAGTCGTTCGCACACCTCGGACACGACAGTCGCGTTGTAGAACTCCGAACCGGCAACGATCTCCCGGTGCATCAGCTTCGAGTCGACGGTGCGCCACTTCCCGTCGGACCCCTTCGCCTTGTTCGCGATGACCATGTGGTCGTGCAGTTGCGGGTCACCGTTTCGCGAGTCGAAGTGCCGGAACACCGTTGCCGTGATACCGCCCTGCACCTCGAGCTGCGCGACACCGTTCGTGCCGGCGCGGGTCGCGAGTGCGTGCTGCTCCAGGTACGCGATCGTGTCGCGGACGGCGGTGTCCTGCGCCGCTTCAATAGCCTTCCGTGTGTTCTCGTCACCGAGCGCCCAGAGCACGGAGACGCTCTTCGGTGGGGAGCAGACCAGGTCAAACCCGGCGACAGCCTGCTGCGTCGGGCGGGAGGCGGCGGTGATGAACTTCCCGAGCTCTTCCTTGTCCGACGCCTCACGACCCTTCGCCTCACGGAACGCCTGCGCGCCCTCGCGGGAGCGGATCAGACGCCGCTCCTCCGTGTTCGGCTCGTACCCGTTGACCCGCTCGAACGCGTCGTATCCGGCCTGGATGCGGCCCTGCAGCGAGTTCTCGTCTGCCTTGTACGCGTAGTAGGACCGGCCGAGTTTCGCGGCTTCCTGCGCCTGCTTCCCGGTCTTCCCCTCCGCGATCGCGTCGGCGATGATGCGGTCCGCGTCGGGGTGCAGCCCCTCACCGAAGAGGGCCTTCATCTGCTCCTCGGAGACCGTCCCCGACACCCCAAGAAGCTCCGCGCCGCCACCCATCCACCGTCCGGGAGGGTTCCCCTCAGCGGTGTAGTAGTCGCCGAGCTCGCGGTCATGGTCGCGGCGCGCATCCCCGGTGGCGACCTCGGACGTGTAGTACGTGTACCCGTCCCCGGCGGACAGGACATGCATGGTCATCATGCGCCGTCACCGCCTCGCAGCGGGCCGTTCAGGCCGCACTCCACCCAGCCGCGGGGCGGGCTGGTGACGGTGCGCATACGGCGAGTCTAGCCTCATTCATTTGTAATGCCAGAGGTGTGACGCGTTGATGACTGGAGATCGGAGCGAGGAACGAGCGCAGATCGGAAGGAGGGATGCGTGGCCGGGAGGATCGGAGGCGGTGGAGCGAAGCGGAACCGGCGGAGTGACGAGCGCGGTAGACAGGTGGAGACCGGGAGCGGCGGCCAGCGACGAGGAACGAGGAGCGTCGGGCCGTCAGCATCCGGGTCGATAACTGTCACCGTCCGCGCCGCCGGCGCGCGGTAGGCTGGGCGACGACAGGAGCGCCGCATGCACCGCCGGCAGGGCGGTGCCGCCCGGATCGGACGGGTGGTGGCCGTTAGGGATTGGGGAATCGCATGGCTCAGGTTCGGACGTCAGGGAAGCAGGCTGCTGCGCGCAAGGCCGCACGCGAGCGGGCCGTGGAACGCGCGGCGGAGTTCCGCCGCCGGCAGGAACAGCTCGAAGAGCTCGCCGCCGAATACTTCGTGGCTGCGGACGCCGTCGATGGGATCAATGAGGATGCCGAGGCGCGCATCCAGAAGATCCGCGACGAGGCCGCCGCCGCGGTCGCTGACGCGGAAGAGCGCGCGCGGGCGATCATCGGTCGGATGCTCGACACAAAGGTCACCCGCGACGAGGTCGCCGAACGCCTCGGGGTCCCCGTCCGGGACGTGAAGCGCGCCAAGACCAAGGCGGCCACCGCGCCCGAGTCGCGCAGCGACGACGTCACGGGCGAGGCGCAGCCCGGAGGCGGCGACAGTCCGGTTGAGACCGGCGCCGAGTCGTACGCGGCGTAACCGACAGACGCGAAGCAAACGAACGACAAAGCCCCCGACCACACGTGGTCGGGGGCTTTGTCGTGTGCTGTGGCCGTTAGATTCGGCTGGTCGCCCACCACCACACGCAGAGGGCGATGAAGCCACCCCAGAACGTCAGGCACGACCAGCCGAGCACGATGCCCGCGGTGGCACGGCCGGGTACGTCCGTGCCACGGGCGAGCCCGACGATACCGAACACGATCGCCAGGACCGGGATGGGGATGATGAGGCCGAACAGGATCGACTGGATGCCGAGGAAGACGCTCCAGCGGGACAAAGTGGTCCCTCGGCGTCGCAGGTAGGTCGGCTGCTGCGGCGCCCTCTGGGACGGTGCGTAGTTGGTCATGATCGGTGTCCCCTCTTCGGTTGCGGTGACGCTACTGCCGGCGACCGACAGCGCCGCTCACCACAACGTCGGTGTGGTGGCCGCGATCCCCGTCTTGCACGCACGCACCGCGGCGCCGTCCCACCCGTGGTCGCGGAACGCCTCACGCAGCTCACGCGAGAGGCGGACCCGCTCCGAGCGGGGAAAGCTGACCGTGCGGAGCGCCGTCGATGCGTTTCGGTGACGGCCACGCTGCACCCGCTCGAGCATGTTCCCCCGATGCGTTCCTGGTGCCAGGTGGGACACCGACAGGTCGGCGTCGACGTGGACGCACAGCGGCACGTCACACGCATGCAGCAGCAGCGTCGACGGGGTCAGCGCCGTCCCGGTCAGGTGTTCGTAGAGCCACCGCTGCGGACGCATGGCCCGCTGTCCCCCGTCGGGCTGCGGCACCCAGAATCGGCCGTACCCGTCGTCGCCAACCGCGCCCGTCCAGATCCAACAGTCCGACGGCGCCGGCCCCTGCACGACGTGGGACCAGAACCGTTCCGCGGCGCTGACTGGGGTGCGACCACTCATCGATCGAAGTCGAGTTCTCGGTCGTCGTGCTCACGCGGTCGTCGGTGGATCGCGAGTCGATCGAAGCGGGCGGTCCGTTCGTCATTGCCACGCTCGAGAGGGACGGCGATCCGGTCGAACATGCTCCGCAGTGGGGTGAGGTCGCCCTGTTCAGACGCGGTGCGGGACGCGTGGTCGTTCTCCCGGCCGGCCACGTCACGCCAGTCAAGGGTGTAACCGGCGTCGCGGCTGATGCGATCCCAGAACAGGCGGCCGGTCCGCCCATTTCCCTCACGGGCCGGGTGGATGTAGTTGAACTGGTCGTAGTGGTACGCCAGGCGGTCCACGAACCGGTCCCGGCTCAGGCCGCGGAGCATGTTGTCGGCGCGGAGCTCTCCGGCGGCGAACCCTGCTGCGCGCTCGATCTGAAACTGCGGAAGGAACAGCTCGGCGCCGTCGACGTTCTTGCGCATGTCGATCGTCCGGATCTCTCCCGCCCAGTCGTAGACGTCCTGGAACAGTGCCCGGTGGATGCCGCGGAGCTCGTCCAGGTCACCGGTCGGAGCCAGCGGCCGGTCGATCAGCTCGATTGCGCGGACAGCGGTGAGGTCGGCCTCAGCGCGGTCGAGTTCGGCCTGCGTTCGAGCTCCGACAAGGTTGCGGAGGATGCCGGTATCCGGGTCGATGTATGGGTCGTGTGCGTTCACACCGACTCCTATGCGGCGACGCTCAGCGCAGCCCGTAGCGAGCACGGACGCGACGCACGAGCTCGGAGGAGCTGATCGACCCGGCGACGTAATCCTCAGCATCCGCACGAGACTCCGGCGTGACCGTCAGCCCTTCCATCTCGCCACTGTGCACCGCGATCTCCACACGGCGGCGACGCTCGTCGACGTCAGCCTTGCCGGTGGTGCGGTGCGTGGTGCTGATGCTCATCAGGACTCCCCTGCTCGTGGACGATTCTATCAACCGCAGCTGTCTCGTAGCGGGTTACGGGTGCTGGCTTCAGTCTCTTCGCCCACGCCGGTCACGCGGTCCGCGAAGATCGGACCACCCAACAGCTGCGAGCAACAGCACGGTCAACACCTGGACGAACACCACCGTCACGACCCACGCGCCCGGATCACCGAACGGTCCCCGCACGATGGTGTTGACGGTCACGAGCGTCATCGCGATGGCGAGTGCGATGAGCACACCACCTCGGACGAGAGAGCGTCTTCGGTCGCGATCACTCATCACAGGACACGTTCTCGTGCGTCGATCACTTGGCTCTCTGCCGGTTGCTCGGGCCCTGGGCGAGGAGGAGCAGGGAGGCCGCGATCAGGACGAATGACACAGTCGTGCCGGTGCTGTTGTAGATCGGGGTGAACTCCCGGGCAACCACCGGGATGCCGTTGATGATCCCGACGAGCAAGCCGAGGACACCGCCGATCGGCTGCGCGATACTCGCGCGCCGGCGTCGGGTGCCGTCGTCGCTGGCCTCGTCCTTCCCTTGGCCGCGGAGACGGAGGACCACGAGTGCCAGGAGGCAGACGATCAAGCCGATGCTGACCGCGAGAAGGATCCAGGTCAGCGCTGTCGCCCACGTCGCGAACGGTTCCCAGGTGATCATGGTTCCAGTCTCGGTCATCATGCGCGGGCGCCGGCGTACTGGGGGAACATGCGGTCCATCGTCGCTTCGTGGCGGGCGGCGCGGTCGTGTTCGCCGCGGGCGCGGGAGATCTCCGCGAACGTTTCGCGCGAGGCCGCGGGCTCGGCCGGGGCGGGTCGGCGGCACATCTCGGCGTAGTACCGGTCGGCGTCGTGTTCGGCCTGCTCGAGGCGGGCCCGCAGTTCGAGGACCTCGGCCTTGAGCTCCGGGGCGGCCATCTGGAACCCGACCATGTAGCCGGCCTCCCAGACCTGCCGCTGCTCGTCGGTGAGTTCCCACTCGCGGACGTGCTCGGTCGGGTCGGCGGTCGCGGCGTCGATCGCGCGGAACGCTGCGACGGTGTCGCCGGCGTAGAGCTCGTCGACGGCGGCGCGGGTCTCGGGCTGGATGACGTCGGGGCGGGTGGTGGTCGGACGTTCGAGGGTCATCGTCATCACGCGGCCGTGCTCGAGGCGAGTGCGCCGATCTTGTCGGGGCGGAACCCGCTCCAGGAGCCGGTCTCCGTGTCGGTGACGACGATGGGAGCGTTCATGCCGAGGGTGATCTTCCACTCCTCGATCTGCGCCTGGTCGACGTCGTCGAGGATCGCCTCGGTGTACTCGATGCCGGCGGAGTCGAGTACACGCTCGGTGGCGAGGCACATGCCGCAGAAACCAGACTTAGTGTAAACCGTGATGCTCATCGAAATCACCTTCCGAAAGATTGTGATGCGGTGGGGGCCCCTCCCCCGTTGCATGCTTCTATTCTATGACGCGCGGGCCTCTATGGGTAGCCTTTTCCGCACATTCTTTGACCATTTTTCTGCCGGTCGGCACACCTGCTGTCAACCTATGCGCCTGCATTGTTTGGCACCAGGGCATGACGTTTACGAACGTACGGCTTGGGCATCGAGAACAGCGGGAGGGCTGGGAATCCCCAGGAGCTTTAAGCCGGTAATGCAACCACCGAAAGCCGTTAGGAATAGTGGGCCGCGCATTCTCTCACTGTGTCGTCCCGGCGCTTTTCACCATGTCGAAGACCACCACCGCCGCGGCGGGTCAGCTCGTGGCGGGGTGCGGGGTGCTGGTCGCGGTGGTGGCCACGGTGACGTCGTCGTGGTCGCACTCCCAGAACACGGAGCGGATCTCGTCGGCGATCGCGTCGGGCAGCTGCTCGTTCGTCCAAGCCGTCGACGGGAACGACACGGTGACGGTAACCGTGGTCATGGGGTCGGTGGAGGACGGGCCGTGCCCTGCCCCGCCCCACTCGTACTGCCAGGCAAACCCGACTTGGCCGGTGGGTCCGCCGCCGTGAACGTCGAAAGCGGCGCGGTGTTCGTCGTCGGTGTGGTTCGGGCGGCGGGTGCAGCGCCATTCGAGGCCACCGACGTCGTACGTCGTCGCGGCACACTCGGCACCGGTCGGGTCGAGGTCCGCGGCAGGGGCTACCGGGTCGATCTGCTCGCCAATGGCGGTCGGGCGTTCGTAGGTGATGTGCATGAGGCGCGATCCTCTCTAGGCTCCGGGGATGGGTGTGCCCGCCCTGGTCTGTGGGCACCCCCGTGGGTAAGGGGGCCGCGTCGCCGTCGCTATCGGCGGCGCGGCCCGTCCGGCTACGCGTGTGCCGGGGTGGGGGTGAGGTCGGTGTGCTGCAGCAGGAACCGGACCGCGGACCAGGCAGAGAGTTGCGGCCGGTCCCAGGCGTGGTGTCCGTCGTTGAACTCGCAGCCCTGCCCGCCTGTGATGTCGCGACCCTCGACGAGGACGCCGGCGTCGTCGCAGACGATCAGGTGCGGCATGTTGCTGCGTTCGCGGATGATCCGCTGGGCTGCGAGGTGCCCTGCCGGAGTGAAGTCGCGTGCAGTGTTGATGCCGTCGCAGCCGTACTGCACTTCGGTCGGCATCTCCCCCGGCTTCCCGGCAACCAGGGTGGTGCCGTGGTCCGTGTAGGTGTCGGTCATGCCGTCGAACGAACGGCCCTCGAACTGACGGCACACGTCGTCGACCTGCACGGTGGTGGGGCCGTCCTCGTGGTGGACGTTGATCCACGCCGACGCGGTCCCGGTGGAACAGCGGACCGAGAACTTCACGCCCGGGAACCGGGTTCGGAGCTCCTTGCGGAGCAGGGCGGCCACCTGCTTGGTGGGGACAATGGTGGTAGTCATAGCGGATCGGTTCCTTCCGAGGGATCGTGCGTGGGAGAGTGAGGGGGCGGCCGGGACCAACTTCGATTTGGTCCGGCCGCTTTCCGTTACTTGCGGGGGTCGAGCGTGGTTCCGGTGAGGTGCAGGTGGTCGACCTCGCGGATCAATTCCGCGTACGCAGCCTGCGCATCGTCAGATCGTTCCGGCTGGTTGGCGAGGTCGTGCCACGTCTGAGTCAGGTGCTGAATGTGGTCGTCCTGCTCGAGCGAGACGGGCACCCCATCGGTGGTGACCATGCCCGCATCGCGTCCGTGGTCCTCGTCGTCGGTGCGGACGAAGGTGTCGACGAAGGTTGTGAAGTCCGGCCCGCTGATTGCCACCGTGTGGGTCAGGACATAGCCCATACGGACACGGCTTCGAAGGTCCGTGTCTCGCTCACCGATCTTGTTCAACTGGTGGGGAATGTGGTCCTCGTCCACGACCGGGACAATGGTGGTGAGCGTGTCGATGTGCTGCATTGGGCTTTCCTCTCCCTCTCGTTTTTTGCCGTGAAGGCGACTTGTCGCCGCTAGGACGGGAGGGTGTAGTGCAACCCGAAGGGCGGAGGGGGAGAGAATTTCGGCGCGAAATAAGGGAGCGAAGCGACCGCGTGCCGAAAATCTCGGAGGATCCGGCGGCTTGCCGCTTGCGCGGAACCCGGACGGACGTACGCTGCCGAAGGCTTCACGGCAAAGAAACGGGCCGCAGGCCCAGCAGTGCCGGCGAAGCCGGTTCCACCCGGAGCGAAGCGACTCCCGGCCCCCGGCCGGAAGCTCTGGGATACTCGTGGCATGACCGAGCACGCAGGACACACCTCCCCGCGGCCGCGCCGGCGCCCCTTCCGAGCCGCGCAGCGGTTCCTGGATTCGATCGATCCGCTGCTCGACTTCATTGGGGCTGCCGCCGCCTTGGTGCTGGTCATCAACGTGATGATCCGGGCGCTCAGCGGCGAGCCCATCGGGATGCTTTAGCTCTCCCCCTGGCCCGCCGGAGGCGGTGACAGCCGCGAGCTCCGTCGAGCGGCTCCGGGTTGGGAGGGGCGAAGCCCTTGCCGCCGTGCCCGGAGGGTGCGGCGCAGCCCACGGACAATCAGACGGCCCGATGGGACATTCTCGAGGCCGGATGGGACACTAACCGGTGCCGGGTGGGCGTGAGGGCCGCTGGCTGCGACCCTCACGCCGGTTCATCTACTCGGCAGGCGTGGCCTCGCCATCCTCCGGCTCTGCGTCGGGCTGGATGCCTGCGGCGATCTTCTCGACCTGGCTGAGCGGGTAGCCCCACACGGCCAACTGGTTGAGGTAGCCGCGGGAATCGGCGTTCGGGGTGCGCCACCACTCACGGTTCGCCGTGTTCTCGAACCCGGCGAACACCACCGCGAGGGACATGTGCAGCCCCTTCGCGGGGTGCTGCTCGACCCACTGGGAGAGCGTGTCGCCGTCCCATCCGCTCGACTCGATACCGAGCAGACTGCGGGCGCTCACCATGCCGGAGGCGTACCGGGTGCTGGCGTGGCGCGTGAGCGCGATCGCCAGGAACCGGGCGGCGTCCTTCGGCGCGTTCTTGCGCTGCAGGAGCGTCGCGATCCACTCGCGGCGCACGTCATCGGCGGCGTCCCACGCCTTGTTGTTGGCGACCAGCAGCCGACGTGCGGCCTTTCGTTCCTCGGCCTCGGCGGCGCGGTCTTCCTCGGTCGGCTCCGCCTCCGGCGTCCCGCCGACCGGAATGGTCGCGCGGAACGACTGGTAGCGGGCGTGGTGGGCGTCCGGGGTCGTGCACACCTGCACCGGCTCCGGCGTCCCCCACTGGCTCACCGTCCACGCGGCACCCGCGCACTCGGTGTGGGTGTCGGGGTCGAGGCCGTGGCGCTCGGTGTAGTCGGTCACGTCATCGGCGGCGTCGGTGAGGCGGTCCAACGACTCGTAGTCGTCGTCCTCCCCCACCAACCGCTTACCCGCGGCCACGAGGTCTGCGCGCACCTGCACGCGGGCCTCCCGACGCTCGGCCTCCTGGCGGAGCCGGGCAGCGGTGTGGGTCAGTTCGTCATCGTCGTACCCCTCCGCAATGCACTCGGTCAGTTCGGTGACCGCGTCGGGGTCACCGTCGAACTCGGCCAGCAGCAGCGCCTGTGTGAACGTCGCCTGACCACTGGAGACGGCAGCGGACGCCGTGTCCGACTTCGCCACCGTGAGGGTCTGCTTCACGGTGTCCCGCTTCGTGCCTGTCTCGCGGGCGATCGCGGTGACCGACAGGCCCTCGATTTCCAACTGGCGGTACGCGGCGAGCCGGTCACCGTCCGACAGGGCGGTGCGGCGCTCGTTCGCGACCAACTGCTCCGCGATCCGCTGAGCGGGGGTGTCGTCACGAGCCGTGACGAACACCGGCACCTCGCGGCCCGTCTCACGGGCGGCGAGGACGCGCATCTGCCCGTCGCGGACCACCACGGCCCCGTCAGCGTTCCGGTAGCCGATGGTCGGCAGGAGCACCCCGTGGCGCTTCACGGACGCCAGGAACGCCGGGTCGAGGTCAGCCGCGGTGCGGACGTTGTCCTCGATCACCACGTCCGCGGCGGGCACGTGCACCAGGTTGACGCCGCTCGCGTCGGGCTGGGGCTGGTCGGTCAGGTGGGTGACGGTGATGTTCTCGGTCATGGTCATGTCGTTTGCTACGCTTTCCGGTAGTGACCGGGTGCGGGTCCTGGCAATTACGAGTTGTCAGGAATTCCGCACCCGGTCTGTTTTGTGGGTGGGACTGCTAGGTGTTACTGCTGGCGGAACACTGCGGTCAGCGCTTCCGCCCGGTCGAGCGCCGCACGGGCGTGCTCGAACGCGGCCAGGACCGCCTTGTACTGATCCGGCGACAGCGACCGGGTGTCCCCGGCCTCGTCGTAGGTCAGGAACAGGACCGTCCCGAACAGCGGCGACGCCGCCCGGGAACGGCCGAGGGCGACCGCTGCGACGGTGGCGAGGTCGTTGCGCTCCCCCGCGTACATGCCCTCGTCATCGATCCACGCATCGATCCGGCCGTCGAGGCGGACCACGTCCACCAGGCGGCACCCGATCTGCTCCCGCGTGCCCTGCAGGGTCGACTCACGTGCGTTCACGACGACGCCTTCAACCGCACCATCTGCGGTCGCTCGAATACCCATCAACTTCATTCCCTCTTCCTCTCCCTTTCGTTGTTTGCCCGGGAAGGCACGAAGTGCCGATAGGACGAGGAGCCGGGGTGCAAGCCCAAAGCGGCGACGCTCCGAGAAGTTTCGACCGGCGCCGTCCATTGACGAAGGAGATGAGCACGACGGCGCCGGTCGAAAGTTCTCGCGTGCGGCGGTGGCGACGGCTTGCGGCCCGGAACCTCGTCCGTACAATCGCCGAAGGCTTCCCGGGCAAACAACGAACCCGTCAGGGTTCGACAAGCACTGGCCGGCTTGCCGGCTCCCCTCAGACCAGAACAGGCCGCCGCCGGCGGTCCGCTTGGATCCCGCGTGCTCGAGGAGCTCGCCGGCGCGCAGAGGCCAGCGAACGTGAAGCGGCCCCGGCCTGTTGGGGGGAACAGGACCGGGGCCGGCTGCAGCTCGAGCGAATTGGGGGGGCTCCTCGAGCTGCGGGCACCCGAAGCCACTGGGGGGAATGGTCCGGGCGCAGACCACCACGGTACGCACGGCGCGCAGGCGTCGGCAACCGGGGCTGGCTATGACGTTGCTGAGACCGCCACGCGGTGCTTCACAGCTGCCCGCCACACCCACGCCGCGGTCGCGGCCTGGCCGCTCCCCCACTCGATCAGCACGGCGTCACCGGTCGCGGCGATCGCCTTCGCTTCAACGCGGCGATCGACACCGCGGTAGGTGCGAATCCACGCGTGTACGGGCGCGGCCGGCACGACGTCGGCCGCTGGGCCGCCACGGGCATCTGCCGGCAGCGACACGGCTTCCTCGGGCACCCAGCGTCCACGCCGGCGCACGCCCATCAGCGGCGCCCCTGCGGCTTCAGGGACCGCTTCTTGATCCGGTCCATCGGCAGCCACACGTGGTGCACGAAGCCCATGTGCACCAGCTGCACGTAGACGACGTCGCCATCCGCCTGCTCAACGAACCCGGGCAGGTCTGCAGGCCAGACCGGGTGAACTCGACCGCACCCACACCGCCGGGTAGCCGGACACCTTCTCCGGCGCCGGCGGGGCGTCGATGCCGAGAGGCTGGTCCTCGGGCGGATCGGGGTGGATCGGTGGCGCCCACCGGTGTTCGGGCATGCCACCGATGATGACCGCGGCCGCCGACGCACAGCCTCAGTAGTCGCGGCGGCGGCCGTCTTGCACGTCACCAATCTGCCGCATCACACGCTGCAGGACCGCTTCCCGCTGTTCCACGTCCGGCTGTGAACGATCGAGCCGGTTCAACTGGCGGATCACGCTCCTCCGCGCGGCCGCGAGCTCGTCGACGGACATCCACTGCAACCGCTCGAGCTCATCGTCCACACCCAGCAGGCTAGACACGCGAACCGATCACCTAACCACCATGACCCCGCCACCTCGAGCAGCTGGAACCGACGCCGCCGAACCGGCCACCACCCCTCCGAGGGCCTGCGCAGCGCAGCGAAGACAGGGCGCACGCGCGCAGCGCACATCCCACACTCCGTGATCCGCGGTGTCGGCGCGATCGGTGAGGATGGATCCATGACCACCGTCCGCGGCACAATCCGCTCCACGAACACCATCACCGCAGACGAACACGCAGACGACCAGAGCACCGCCCGAGCCCGCGCCATCGACGGCCTGGAGGCCACCGGGTACGACGTGGTGCAGACGAACACGCTCAGCTCGACCGCGGCAGGGAACATCACCGTCCGCGCTGTTGCCCGGTCAACCGAGATCCAGCCGCACGAGGCGTCCGCGCCGAACGACGACGCCGCCCTTTCGGCGTACCTGCAGTCGGTCCCCGACGGGTGGATCAGCCTGGGCATCACGGTCGACGCCTAACGCCGGCGAGAGACGAGACGGCATGGCAATTCACCCCGCGATCGTGCTCACTTGCGATGGCTACCAGTGCAGCACAACACTCGCCCTGATCGGCCCCAACGCCGTGAGTTACGCCGGTGCTCGAGGACATGCCGAGTCGTACGGGTGGGACTGCTCAGCAGACGACGTCGACTGGTGCCCCAGCTGCAGGGCGGCGCAGGCAGCACTCGGCTCCTAGCCCATCGTCCAGTAGGGGGTGGAGGTCGTTACCCTGGCGTGTGCGTGGGGGCGCGAGCAGCGCTGTCCCTGGCATCAACAGGAAGGCAGCAGTCATGCTCCAGTTCACTCCCCGCTTACGAGTCATGCGACACACCGAGATCGCCGGCTTCCTCGAACTACCCGCTCACACGGGGGCCGTCCTCCCCCACGTCGGCGAAATTGTCGTCCTCAGCGACACCAGCTTCGACCCTGACAGCTTGCTCGCCATCTCGGCCGCGGACGCTCCGAAGGTGATCTCGGTCTGGCACTTCGTCGGCGAAGACCCCGAACCGGAGTACGCCGTCGAGATCGAGGTCCGCACGCGCGCCAGCGATGACGCTCTCCGCTCGAGCTTCGTCGGGACCGGTCGCGGCCGTTGGATCGCCTCGTCGCGCTGACATCGCGGGGAGTGCCAACATCGGCGGGCCACGGCGAGTCGGCCTAGACGCCCGTTCAGATCGGCATGCTGGAGTGATGAGTAGTTCAGAACGCTCCGCAGCTGACGCCGTCATGATCCTCGAAAGCCTCGCCCGCGTCCTGCGAACGTCCCCACACGGTTCGCCCGGCGCCGACAACGAGATCCAGGCCGGATACGTCGATGACGCCGTTGGTGCCCTGATCCGTGACGCCAACGTGTCAGCCGATGAACTCGACAACCATCGGAGAATGGGCGGCCGCGAGTGGGACGGTGCGCTGCTGTACGCACTGTTCCCCGACACGATGATCCAGGAGTTGCACGCCCGCCTCCCTCGCTAGTCTCGCCCGGCACGTTCCGGCAGCCGACATTCACAACTAGCAACGGGCCCGCCGATGGCCTGCACGCAGCGAAGCGATGTTCCTAGAGGATGGCGGCCGCAACTGCAGGCACACCGAAAACGACCGCGAACAGCGAGCAGATCGCTGCGCTGTCCTCGAGCCCAGATTTGTCAGGCGCAAGTCCCCGGTCCCGGGCAAAGGCGCTCAGGAGCTCCTTGACCACCACCAGGATGCCCGCGATGGCGGCGTACCCCTTCGCCCAGGACGGGTTCGACTGAGTCAGCAGTAACAGGCCAATCAGGGCCCCAACGGCGAGGACGGCGATGAACGCCTTCCAGCGTGTGCGTATCTGTAGCGTTCGTCGCGTCAGAGCCTCATCGGTACCCGCCGACTCATCCGCACCCGCCGCGCCATCACCGTCCGTCGTCGGCGCTTGTGCAGTAGCTCCGGTCGAACCACGGGCTATCGCGATGGCCAAACCGCCACCAGCGAACACCCGGGTCTGCTGTCGGTTCGGTTGACTCCTGACCTGTGGGGACGCGGTCCTCGCTGGAAGGATGTCGATCATGGCCAAGCCCTATCCGGACGAGTTCCGACGCGACGTGATCGCGGTCGCGCGAAGGGGTGAGATCCCGTTGACGCAGGTCGCGAAGGACTTCGGGATCTCCGAGGGGACCGTGACGAACTGGCTGCGTCGAGCCGACATCGACGACGGGGTCAGGTCCGGGACCACGACGACCGAGAACGTCGAGCTGCGAGAGCTTCGGAAACGGAACCGACTGCTAGAGCAGGAGAACGAGATCCTTCGCCGTGCCGCCGCGTATCTCTCCCAAGCGCACCTCCCAAAATGATGTACCCGCTGGTCCTTGAACTCGCCGCCGACCAGATCCCGGTCGCGGTGACCTGCCGGGTCCTGGGTTTTTCGAAGCAGGCGTTCTACGCCTGGCGAAAGAGCCCGGTGAGCCGTCGTGATTGGGAGAACGCGCACCTGACCAACGCCGCCGTCGATGCGCACCGCGACGACCCGACGTTCGGGTACCGGTTCATCGCCGACGACCTCGGCGCCGCCGGCCACCGAGTCTCGGAGCGACGCGTGTGGCGGTTGTGCTCGCAGCAGCGGCTCTGGTCATTGCATGCCAAGAAACGGGGACTGACCCGGAAAGCGGGCCCGCCGGTGCACGATGACCGGGTCCGGCGGGCGTTCACCGCCCCGGACCTGGACCGGCTGTGGTTGACCGACATCACCGAGCACAGCACGGCCGAGGGCAAGCTCTATCTCTGCGCCGTCAAGGACGCCTGCTCCCGCCGCATCGTGGGCTACTCGATCGACGCCCGGATGCGGTCCTCTCTCGCGGTTGCGGCGCTGCAGATGGCGATCTCGCGCCGGAACCCGTCCGGAACAGTCATTCATTCCGACCGAGGCAGCCAGTTTCGCTCCAAGAAGTTCGTTCGGGCGCTCTCTGACGCCGGGCTCCTGGGGTCGATGGGCAGGGTCGGCGCGTGCGCGGACAACGCGGCGATGGAGTCCTTCTTCGCGCTCCTGCAGCAGAACGTCCTCAACCGGCGCCGGTGGGCGTCGCGGGAGCAGCTGCGCCTCGCGATCGTGCACTGGATCGAGGGCACCTACCACCGCAAGCGTCGGCAACGCGGGCTCGGGAAGTTGACGCCCATCGAGTACGAAGCAATCATCAACCCACAGGTCGCACCCGCGGCCTAAATCAACGAGTCAACTGAATCGACAGCAGACCCAGACTCCGAAAACGCGATCGTGCCCCTTGGCGGAAATCCGTGCCAGGAACGCCCGTACTCCCGTCCGGTCCACCAGAGCTAACGGTGCAGGTAGGTCGCGGTCGGATATGACCAACTCAGCATCCGCAGCTCCTAAATACACGGATAACTTCGCGGCGAAGTCAACACGAACAGGTTCCTCTGGACAGTGGGCGCGGCGGTTGCGCTCGCTGGAGTGGAGTAGACAGGACGTTCTAACATGCCTATGGTGGTTTCGTCAGACGATCGTCTGACGAAGGTTCGGGCGCTCGTGCGTTTTGCGAGTACCCGCTAAGAAACCCTGAGGTGGGCCTGTGCGACTCATGAAGATTCCAGTTACCCTGCTCGCTCTGGCATCTGCCGTGAGCCTTGTTTCTGGTGCTGTGGTGGCGAGCAGTTCGCCGAACGCTAAGATTCCGATTTTTGATAAAGGCAGTTATCTCTTCAACAACAAGTGGGGCGGAAACTCCGGTTTTCAAGCCATCCGGAAACAGAACGGCCAAGGACACTTCACCTGGGACTGGGGTAACTCCGGCACTAGTGTCCAGGGGTATCCGTCGATCGTCCGCGGATGGCACTGGGACACCCCGGGCTTCGAAAGCCACACCCTTCCGATCTCCATCGCTAGCCCTGCGACCTGCTCATTGCGGAGCACAGTCCGTTACGACCTACGCGCATCCGGCGCATACGACGTCGCCTACGATCTCTGGGCAGCCACAGACCAAACGTTGTCGTGGCAAACGCACCCGTCTCTCGAGGTGATGATCTGGGGGGAACATCAGGGCATGAATCCCGCTGGGTCGCCCGAAGGCACCGTGACCATCGCGGGGCAGCAGTGGACGGTCTGGCGCGGAACCGGTGCGTTCGGCGGCCCCGTAGTCTCTTTTGTTGCCGGCTCCAATGCCCTGCGGAGACCACTCGACCTCATGCAGTTCATGCGCAGCGCCGCTGGACCGCACGCCGACCGAAACCTTCGGCTGATCAGTACGGAATTCGGCGTCGAAGTGACCCGGGGAAACGGATCCGCGACGATCCAGAAGTGGACGCAGCAGCGCTCGAGGAGTTGCAAATGAACCGAGCCAAGTGCGGCGTCAGCACGACAATTTGCGCCCTCCTCGTGGCGACCGCAGTGCTCGACGTCATGTCGGTGCCAACGCGTACGCCCGTACTGACGCCAACGCCCGCAGCAGAAGTCGCCAATGCCTCGTCCAAATATGCGACCCACTACGACTTCGGACCGGGCGGCGGTGGCACCAACGGCAACTGCTCGTTTCCAGAGATACCCAAGGGCGAGCTCTACGTAGCCGTCGGCCCCGACAAGTACCGGCATGGCGCTGGATGCGGGACGTACCTAGAGGTCACAGGGCCTAAAGGCAAGGTCGCCGTAGTGGTGATGGACCAGTGTCACGAGTGCGAACCCGGCCACCTAGATCTCAGTGATACCGCGTTCCGGAAAATCGGGAACTACAACGACGGCAAGATCCCAGTGAAGTTCAAAGCGATCAAGAACCCGACCGTCCCCCCCATCGCACTCCGCTTCAAGGAAGGCTCCTCGGCGTCCTGGTTGGCGCTACAGATCATCAACAACGGTAACGTGCTCCGCGGGGTCGCGATTAGCAGAAAAGATCGGATGCAATGGTTGCGACGAACCGAGTACGGCTACTGGCTAGCACCACGCGCAACCGGCCGTGGACCGTACTCAATCACCATTCGTGACGTACTCGGGCACCAAGCGACCATCCGCAACGTTCCGCTGAAACCAGGAGAGCTCCAGGATACGAAGACCCGACTCTACCGCTGAACGCGGCAGCAACGGGCCAGTCGTAGCATCCAAACATTATCCACCCCATACTCGTACGCAGATTTGAAGACTGACAGTGCAGATGCGCCAATTTACAGCTTCCCTGAGTGCGACTGCCACAGAACCTGCCTACCTTTCCGCACACCACCACACCGGCCGCGTGGAAGAGCTCGAGAGAACTCGATCAGGTCAGCGATTGCGGGCCGCTCCTACAGGCACACAGAAGTTACGCACAACCGCGCCCCGACCGGTCAAGACCATCCTATCGCCGGAGGTACTGGCGATCATTGAGATCGCAAGTCCGAGTACGGCAATCGATTTCGCAGCCCGCGACCGGAAGGCTTGCTTCTAGGGCTTTACAGTTGTCCACATAGATGAAACTCGCTCCTGCAGCCACGACGATACTTGCAATTCTCAAGCATCGCAAATGCAGCATTCGTAGCTCGTGCTTGATGAGGAGCCCACTGGTCGTCTCTGAGAGAACACTCATTGCCTCTGAAACCGCTTCGCGCTATCTTCGTCAGACGATCGTCTTGTGACCCTTGCCACTAACGGATCAGCGAACTCGAATGAGTCACGCGGCGGCCCTGACTGGTCTCGCTCCCGTAAAAGGAAGCAGCAGGCAGGGACGCGGCACGTGCCCGCACAGATCGCATAAGCCTAACTCAGCTCGACTCACTTAGCAGCAAGACCGAGGAGCGTTATGATGCCAAAAGAATCGCGACGTCGTCGTCAGCTATTTTCCGCTATCGGCACCCTGCTTCTCGTAGGTACGGTAGTCTCTCTGACCGGCGCGAGCCCTGCGAGCGCGCAGGACCTGCGATCCGAGCTACCAATTGTGGCCGGAACCAGACTAGAGGTGCCGGGAATGAGGCAGTGCACCGTCGGAGCGGTGCTGCGTTCGACATCCATTTTCAGCCGACTGACAGCATTCTCCCGCGGGAAGCGCTACCTCCTCATCGCGAAGCACTGTGCTCCAGATGGTGCGGACATCAAAGTGGGCGGTCAGAGTGTTGGGAAGGTCATCTGGACCGCCCCGTCCGATGACCTTGAGCTGGTGCAAGTTGATCCGAATTTCAATCGGCAAGTAGTATGTCAGCCCGGTTCAGTCCATCGATGCACGATTGTCGAGCACGTATATCCGCGCGCATTCGGCCGCGTCTTTCTGGCTCCGAACGGCCGTCCCCGGACGATCCCGATGACAGCTTCTTCCGTCCCGGGTGGAGACGAACGCTTCTGTACGAGTGGCTCCTCGACTGGTGTGAACTGTTCGTGGTCCACCGCGCCTACCCCTCGGACAGGCTTCGCACCAGGAGAGGCAGCAGCCTCGCACACACAGGGTATCGGCGTAATTGCCGGCGACTCCGGCGGTCCTGTTGTGGGAGCAAATGGCCAATTTTATGGGATTATCGTAACGAGAGGCATCGGTCCGCTTCTGGGCCTCATGGGCTACATTCCTTCTTCCCGAGCCCTGAGCGCCGTGGGCTCATACGAGATTGCCCCGCCTAATTGAATGATCGGTTATATCTAGCAGAGAAGCCAGCATCGGGACCCCTCGGCTCGTGAAACGCTCGCATTCCTACAATGCCCCACGAATCACGGAAAGCGAGTATTTTGGCTGGCTCGCGATTAACCGGGGCTCAACGGTTTCACGCCAATGGCCGTGGATCTGAACCGAACGCGATGGCCGGGGCAACGAGGCGTCTACACTACTAGACAAGGCTATTTTTGTAACTTAACGAGGATAACGCGGGAACGATGCAAAAGGACTCCCCTACAGAGCACATCGATGACATTACAAAAGAGCCGATCACCGAGGAAAGCGGCCGCACCATTCCCTTTTCCTTCGATGGCAACGATTATGAGATAACGCTCACTAACCGCCACGCCGAAGCGCTTCGCGAGACCTTCTCGAAATACATAGCAGCCGCTCGTCGGGCTCATAAGAGCTAGCCAACACGCCCCGATGACTCGCACACGCGCAACCAGCCGCTAGATTCGAAGCCAGCGGCCCCAAGGCGCGAATGTAGCCAAGGTGAGAGCAGAGCGGGCTATAGCGTTACCGCCGGACGTTCAAACCTAACTCGGGCCACTCGCACCGATCGATATTCGGTGCCCGCTGGCTGACAGTTACGCTGCCGACTGAGGCGTCTGAGAAAGGAAGTAGCAAGTTGCCGAAATTCATTAGCACGTCGATCAATGAAGGTAGACGATCTAATACTGGAAGGGTGAAGCAGCGTTTTTGGGCTCGATCCCTTTTAGCTGGATTTCTTTTCATCAATGCCGCAATGGTGATTATTGCGCCGTGCGTCGGCAACCAAGCCGCCTCCGCAGTTGAACCTGTTCTCCCTCAGAATCCAGACCGGGGGGTACTTCCGATTATTTCGGGGTCGAAGGTATTGGGACCGGAGTCATACGGTTCATGCTCTGCGGGAGCAGTTCTCATTCCTTCCGCTTGGTATTCACGGCTCACACCGTATCAGCGTGCTACACGATGGGTTGTGATCGCTAAACATTGCGCACCTATGTATGCGAGCATCCATGTAGGTGCGAGATCGATCGGAAACGTAGTGTGGCAATCAGCTGCATCGGATATTGAGCTGGTTAGGGTGTCCCCGGAGCCCGAGAACATGCGGGCAGTTTGCGTAGGTTCAAGTCACCCAGAAGTCTGCGTTCTACACCCCCGCTACAGGCCCCTCGCTAACAACCGAGTATTTGTCTCGGCTGGTGGGGGCGAGGCGCGTATGCCTGTTAGTGGGTGGCAGGACGCACCTGACGATGAACGATTCTGCATCAGTGCTTGGCGATCCGGCGTCAAATGCCTATTTAGCAAAATGACCCTAGTTCCCGGGATGTATCAAGGACCTTACCAGCACCTCTTGGCAGCCGCTAGTAATCGAATCAATAGCGTTGCCCCAGGCGACTCAGGAGGGCCGGCTCTCACGACCGACCGGCACCTTGTTGGTATTATCTCGTCAGGCCTGGGGACCGAGCGGCTTCCCCGTTACGGTTTCTACTACACACCGATGCGTCAGGTGATGCAGGAGCTGCATGCGTACACACTTGGACCGGCGGATATTCCGTCTGCAGAGGATGAAGACAATCCACTCTCACTATCCGACGCCGGCTCTGACGCAGGATGGGCTCTAGCACCTGACATCGAAGAATGATCGGGTGGGCGCATCAACTTCTAGCGGGAGAAAGGTGATTGATTACGTACCACGTCGCACTGTTTCGCATTACGCTGGGTCATCCACGTCATCGCAAAGCGGAGCACGCCTAGCGGTCGCCTCTCTCGGGGCTTACATCAAAAGAACCTCAGCACGATGAATAGGAACGGCCCTATCAGGAATCGGGTAGGGCCGTTCCGGGAATGCCCGTGGCGTCACTATTAAGCGCGAAGCGGATAGTCCAGGCGTTTAATCACCGAACGTTAGCAACGGCGAAGACAACAAAAACTGGGGCTGGGCGAACGGTATCGCAACCCCTGCCCCTCGCCTCAATAAATTTGCGCAGTTTCGCATTCGACTGAAATAATCAGGTCGTTTTCGCGGCTCAAATGTCGGTCTAGAAAAGGTTCATCGCGATGGCCATCTTCCCATTTTCCGCTGACGCCTGGCCGCCGCGCTCGCAGTTGGCGCGGATTTGCGGAGTTGGAATCATAGTAGGCGTTACGGTCCTGTCAGGGATCGTCCCGCAATCGGCTGCTCAGGCGGTCGCAGGTCACTACGTTGAAGTCCAGTTTCAGACGCATTGGGTTGGGAACGTGAAAACAGACCTACAGTCCTTCCGGGTTCTGAAGGACGAGACAACCGTGCGCTGCGTCACTCTTCGTCCCTACAATCCCGGACAGACGCGGTGGCCTTTTGTTCGGATCCCTCTACCCGCGAACACGGATTTTAGCGTTGTTTCGTACAACGGACCAAGCTGCTATGTTGGTAACGCAACCGCAGGTGGATCAGGTGACATTAACACCAGTGTTAGGAACTGGTCACTGGCTACCAATCGGCCCCCTGTGAAGCAGGGGCCGTGACTGATAGGCGAGATTCGGCTGTAGTTACTTGTGAGTTGGACGTAATCGGAGACGGTCTAGGTACCGAGACGCCAGCGCGCGGTCACTAGTGATCGGACGAGGCAACCCGTGCACGTAGTTTGCGGTCATGGCTTCGTCCCGGCTTTTGACAGCCGAATGCTTTCTCCCTCGCAAGGGTCGGGTCTAACAGCTCGCCCTTCCCGTCAGTCTAGGTCTGGTAGCGAGGAGTGAAGCGATACTTCGCCTGGCCGCGCGGCAGCGAAGGCACTGGAGCGGAAGCAAGCGCCGTCGTCCAGCATCGCGGCGAAAGTAGTGATACCTCCATCTGCGAAGAACCCCCTCCCTCTGTCCCAGAATTTGGCCAAGGTATCACCACGTTCGTCTTCGAGCGTCCCTGGATACGCCAACGGAAGTGGCCTTTGACTGGGTAGTGACAGCAACAGGAACCTACGATGCCCGGTGCAGCGGGCTGCGGGGGGCTCGAGGTGGAGCGAGACACTGAAGTTGCCCGATCCTCGCGCGGCGGCGACGTACGCTCCTGCGTCTCGGGTCGCAGCACAAAATCGGACCGCGCGGCAATGACCCCCTGTGGCATGCGATTGCGCCTGATCCCTGCACTCGTCGGTGGCATGTGCTCCAGCACGGCGTATCCCCTCCCCTTAACCGTGCGACACGCTGACGGGGACCACACTTTTCTGCTTTGACTTATCAAGTTCTGGCACGCTTGTGGTTATCGGCAAGGATGCCGGGCAGTCAGTCGTCGATAGCATTGTGGGAGATCGCCTTCGCGCTGTCGACGCCGCGGAGCTTGTCACCCTCCGCACGGAGCAAGTCGTTTTCAACGGCCACGCTCGCTGCGGGCGAAATTTCGACAGGATCGCGCGCTGGAGGACACGGGTCACGTCAGGCGTCCTGAGAGACAGGTAGGCAGGGAATCAACATTCCTCGGTAGGAACCGGTAAAGGGATGGACACCGCCCCTGGCGTCCGCCGGAGGGGTACAAGTCCGTGGAATAGTAACAGGATGACCCAGACAGATCAGTCCATACGCCGAACCGCTGTGGTGATCGGCGCAAGCCGCGGAATCGGTGCCGCAACCGCTCGACGGCTTCTCGCCGAGGGCTACAAGGTCGCAGGCACGCACCGCGCGGGCGGGCAAATTCCGGATGGTGTCGTGCCTGTAGAGCTCGACATCCGAGACGAAACCTCGATCAAGGATGGGATGCGGACGGCGCTGGACGAGCTGGGGCGGCTGGACGTGTTGGTGATCGCCTCCGGCATCACGCGCGACACGCTCCTGATGCGGATGAGCGAGGGGGACCTCGTTGAGGTGCTTCGAGTGAACACGATCGGCCCGATCCTGGCGAGCAAGGCCGCTCTGAGGCCGATGCTCAAGCAGCGGTCCGGCTCAATCGTTCTGCTGTCCTCAATGTCCGTCAAATACGGCGTGCCTGGCCAGACGAACTACACGGCGTCGAAGGGCGCGATCGAGGCGTTCGCTCGATCCCTCGCACGCGAACATGCACAGCAGGGCATCCGAGTCAACGTCGTAGCCCCCGGTGCGACTGATACGGACATGATGTCGAACATGCCGGAAGCAGAACGGGAGGCGATGGTCGAGGAGATTCCCTTGAAGCGTCTCGGACACGTCGACGAGATTGCTGCAGCAATCGTCCACACCGCCGAGAACACGTACATGAGCGGCGCCGTCGTCCAGGTCGGGGGCGGCCTGTGACCGCACTACTCGAGCCCGGCCAGTGGGGCCTGTTCTGCGGGCGCACGGGCAGCTCACTGGTTGCCGCAAACGGTGAGCCAATGGGACCAAGCTCGGCACGGAAGAGCGTCACACTGTTGCCACGCCGCCTGCTGCTCGACACGAAGATCATCGAGCAAGCATTCGGCTCCAACGAGGCACCCGCCGACTCGTCGGCGGAGCTCAACGGGGAGACGTGGGCGCTGCGCTTCCGACCAATTTTCTCCCCCCGCACCTTCACCGCAGTGGGCTGCGAACATTGCAAGCGGTCCGCGACGCTACGGATGGACCAACGATTCTCAACGACCAGTCGCGGGAACGCGTTGCCGGTCAGTCGGAGTGAATGTCGATTCCAGTTAGCTCTAGACTAAGCAAACAAATTGCTGTTGTGGTGGACCATCCGGCGCCACGCAGGGCACCAATCCACTGCGTTTGTGCCGCGAGAGGCCGGTGGTAGTCGACCATGGGGCCTGTCCCACCGTCCCGCAACGTGACGATGCCGGGATAGACCGCGGCCCTCCCGAATGAATTCTTGGCACTCGTCGGGATGCCCGTACACGAGCTGGCCTATTCGCATTGGTCAAAGGAGTTGTCAACATAAAAGTGCTCACGAAAGTCTGTCACAGCTACCCGCTTTGTGCCCTGCATGCCGCGATTGGGCTAGGGCTGATGAACCTGAATTGCGCACGTCTATCATCCCTGTCGCAGGAAGTGCGTCGTTCTCACGCACCCCCGTGCTCGTCGGGGCCAGCTGACGACAGAGCCGCCAACGCGTAGCGCACCATCAGACCTTCTGTTCCCTATCTGAGACAACCGCCTGAAGAGCCCCTCACTGACAACAGTTCACGGCTGCCGGCTATCTCAGGTGAACGAAGCAGACAGCACCAGTTCCCTACACCGTTGCGCTTATCGACGCACGCCCGGGGATCGATTACTATTGAGAGAAGCCGGCTCGCTCGGCATTACTCGACCACCAAAGGGATAGGAATGATTACCCGTAAATTCACCTCTCACAGGCGAACGGCTCTACTCACTGCCGGCGTCGCAGCCACTCTTGTCACAACCATGGCTGGTCCAACCCAGGCTCAGGCTCACATCTCCGAAGTAGCCCCACGCTCAGCCGCTTCGAGCGTGAAGAGCACGACAACAACTTCGTTCACCGTTAGTACCGAAGCCGGGCCTAACAAGAAATCCTTCGAGGGCCAACGCTTCTTCGGGACGGGAAAGCCCGGTGCACTCGTGATCGTTTGGTACGAAGCGCCGCCCAAAGCAGAGGGCGTCCTCAAGCGTCACATCGCCCAGACACTAGATGGAGACCCTCAAGTCAGTGGTGCAGGACGTTACAGTTTCACCGCATCCTTTCCGAAGTTGCCACGAGGGGCCACCGAGCTTAAGTGGCATGCCCGTCTCTGCGACCCAGAGACACTAGCAGTAATTGCCCGAGTCGATGGTCAGAATTCACTGCAGTAAGAACGTGCTTGTTTTCAAGTCCTCGCTTTCGATCGAGGGCACACAGGAGGTCTAATCGAGCGGAAGGTGGCCCGGTCGACGGATCAACCGGGCCACCTTTTGTGATTTGTAATTACTAATGAATACCAATACGTAACGAACCGGCTGGATTGCATTACCTTCCTCGTTGCTAACTACAAGGATCACGAATCAACCTTGATTCGACCATTTCCGTGACTGTCGGATTCTAAAGCTTAGGCCCGGGTTTCCCGGACCATCGCCCGGACCGCGATCCGTCGGCCAGCAAATACTTTCCAACAAGGAGCTCATGTCGCTCGCGCGTCTCCGGTTCTGGCCTGGCCCGCATTCGAGCAGCTCGCCGGTTTCGAGCAGCGCCGAGTAATTAGTGCCGGCCTCGCAAAGGGCAATAAGGATCATGGCACGGCAACAGGTAGCCAACTCACATTTCTGAGTGACAAAACAGCAAGCTCATCCTCCTACGCGATTAATTATTTTGCGCGCCTACACCATGTCACCGGCAACGGCTATGATTGAGATCCGGGATCGCGATGTCCACTCCTCGCCCTAGGCACGTTCGAAGCAAGCTATAGGTAGTCAGAAATGCAATCAGCGCGCCGGCGAAAGCACAAGCAATCGCTGAAACACCTGGAAGGGCGCAAATAAGCCCCGAAGTCAGGGCACCACCGGTACTGAGGATAAGTCGCGCAGAGTCGGACGACAGATGCCACGTAGTCCAATGGGTGAAACGATGCCAGAACGAGCGCCAGCTGTCGGTTGAAGCATGATCATCTACCACACGAAGACCGTCAAGAGTCGTATTGACGTAGAGCAAAGAACCCGGAGCCGTCGACGAAAGAGGCCCGGAATCCGCGATTTCGGCTCTGACCTCGCGCTTGATTGCGCCGAATGTCTCGGCCCTCTTCTCCTCGTCACTCATCTTGAGGTTTCGATACTCAAACGTCAGTCCGGCAAGGTATTCCACGGAAAGTTTGCCACTGGCGACATCCTCATCGAACGTACCTGCCGCGACGGAGGCGACGGCCGCCGCAGGAGATGCCAAATGAGGGGTCTCGGCGCGAGCCGGATCTACATGACTCACCTCGACAGAAGCAGCCAATACGAACGCCAAGATAGTGACAACTAGATGTTTCGTTCTCCGATTCCTAGAATGAATGTGCATGACTGTCTGCTTCATAATTACCTCCATCCGATCCCGTGAACTGCCGAGAAACCGGAGAACCGTCCTGCGGGAATTACGGGTAAACACTTTAGCTCGAATTATAGTGATACAGGTGATAACAGATGATCCGCGGAACTTTTATTCTGTGGGTAATCTCATCGCGACCGTTCTATTCGAACTCTTGGGCAGCCGAAAGCAACGTTTGTTCCAGACAAACGTAACAGCGGTCGTGCCGGAGACACGAGCATGGCAGCCCGGGAAAGCTCGTCGAAGAGACGCACTAATGACGAGGCCGCATCTCGCGCCCAAGAGTCCGACAAGTTCGTCCTCCTACGAGGCTTCGTAGGCATTGCCAATTTAGCGACTACTGCTCAAAGAACCATTACTACCTAGTACTGTCGCCTGGGAACTGGAGGACCCACCTCTGCGCTTGAGGAAAGCGGGTGAGGGAAGCCGCGTTAGGGCCTGCGGATCATCCGGCAGCGCAATCTGGAACATTTCCGCGTGCGGGCTCTCTACTGATGTGCACAGTCGGGCCCAGCGGGCCGAGGGGGCGGCCTCCAAAGCGGACGCCAGCATCTACAATTTTCGCATTGCTAGCTTTCAGATTTGTGGTATCGATTGCGGTTCCGCTGAACTTCACACCAAGAGCATGCTGATTATCCCAGCCGTTTAGCTCCACGTACCCATTGCGCAGGGTGCTGCTCGACTGGAATCCGTCAACAACTATATCTTCATACCAAGGGATTGCGTGACCTCCGCCGGAGCTGTAATGCGTGTCGAACGACAGCGGAATCTTCGTGTTTAGAACACAGGTATTTTTATAGGTTATCTGGCGCACAACGCCGCCGACAGCCGCAGAACTTTTGATGCGAATACCGGCTGCCGTCCCGCCCATTTTGCCCGTGCTATCCATCCCGTTGATGGTATTGTCGACCACAAGTACGTCACTCACTCCAGCGGTGGTCTCACTTCCAATGGAAATTCCGTGACTACCATCGACAATATTGTCCTTGATGGTGATATGGGCCGAAGGTTGCGAGCCGGCTTTGATTGCAATCCCGTCGTCACCGTCCATTATCGACGAGTGGATCACTGTCACGTCGCTGGCACCCGCGGGGTCAATGCCATCTGTATTTCTGGCCGTAACTGGCGTCTTGATGTGGACGCCCCAAGCCGTAAACCCGGTGCCGTCCTTAAACGAGACGTGACTTCCCGGAGAGTTAATCAAATCGAGGCTATAGAGTGTTACATCGTTCACCTTTTGGGCCTGTAGCAAACGTGGAACGTTCTGATATCCTCGGTCTTTCGCCGCCTGTGCAAGCTGCCACCAAGACAGTCCTCGTCCAATCATCTCTTGGTCCCCGCGGCCATCGATGGCCCCGCGCGCCCCATTGCGGTTCTCAGTCGATTCGATTCCGGAGTGATTGGCTAGGCTTATGAAAGGAACGCAACCATTCTCTTTCGAAGAAATCGTTCCGCAAGCTACCCCACCAGGGGCTTGGAAGTCAGCCGGATTGCGTGAAGCGAAAAGCGTGACCTCGGGCGCCAGAAGAAGGATCTCGCCGGCGTGGAGTTGAAGAGGTCCGCTTAGGAAGTCCCGGCTCTCTCCCGACGGCGAGAGCTGGATTACAACCTGATTGCCGCCTGATTTCGCGCATTCGTCGAGTGCTTGTTGTATACGATGAGTGTCAGGGGGAACACTTTCAGTCTCCGCATTCGCTTGCCGATCGTGCATAGACACTGCCGCCGTGAGCGTTGCGCAGACGCTTTCTGGGATTGACGGTTCCTTGACTTCTCGGCGGTCGCCAGAAGCGACCGAGAACGACCCAGGACCGACTTCACTGTTGAACGGTTGGACATTGGATAGGAACGAAGTAATGATAGTGGAACAGATAGCAAATGTGACTGCTAGGACTTGACGGCGGTTCAATTACAACCCTCTCGCTGGTTAGCGTGGCTACGAATGGGGAGAAGAATAGAATAAAATCGCCTCCGTAGGAGACTCCGCTATTGACGGCTTTCGTACAGACGAGCCGAAGACATAATTTTCCCCTTCGAACGCGTCTTGACCCTCAAATGTCTTTCTGCAGTGGCGCGCAAAGACCCGCTCGATGTCTCAAATCAGTTTTAGCTCACGCTGGGGTCTTCGCACTCCAGGCACGGTTGTAATGTACATCGCAATATACCGCTCAATAATGAAGGTTCACTCAGGCCTCCCGTCTCGTCGTGCATCTCCGCGATGAATGAGATCTCGCGCGGATAGAACTGTTCGCGCGACACTTCCTGTGGTCTGTCCGGTCAAAGAACGCTGACGAAACCGACGTTTGCCATTGACGGGAGGGCGCAGTTGACGGTTCCGCTCACGAGACGGGTCGCTTTGGGAACGACGAGCGACAACCAGTGTCTAAATATTGCCCATCCCACGTCCGACGGCGTAATGCAACTGTTGCGCATCTGGCATCACCCGAGACGGTCCCTTTGTACGCAGGGACTGCTGCTGGTTCGGTTGGCTCCTGACAGGTAGGCGAATGCATTCCTTCGCACTTCTGCAGAAGAACGTTCTGAACCTGAAACGTTGGGAGACCCGGGAAGAGCTCCGGCGCGCGATCGTTACGTGGATCGAGGGGATTTACGACCGGAAACGGCGCCAACGTGGTGTGGGGAAGTTGACCCCGAATGAGTACGCGGCAATCATCGACCGAACGGTCACCCTCGCGGCATAAACGAACGAGTCAAACAAACCTCCAGCAATCCGCAACTCCTGGCAACTTGGTGAACGACGCTATGCGCACCTGGAGTGCGAGGCTCCCCATTCCACTAAGGCAGGACGCAGGCAACTTAGGAGAAGGCCATGCGCCTGCCCGATCGTCTCTTTCGCACCCTCGGCCCTCCACAGCTAACTGGGCGCGGGGGCAGATTGGACGAAGTGGTGCTGGCATCTCGTGCGTCACCCGCTTGTCTCGTGAACAGCGGAGAGTCGGAGTGCGGGGCCGTTGCAGACGTGCTTAAGCCGGGTATACCTCATCCGATATACGAGCAATATCGCTAACCAAACGACTCGTTAGCCTCTACCGCAAAGCTGCCTCAAGTTACAAGTACTCACTTCGGGCATCAGTCACGCACGACCTCATACGCTGGCTGCTCACGAAAAAACAGACCGATGGGAATGTAAGCTTCGATAGTTGGGAACCGGCTTTCGGGGTCGCCGCCTTGAACATGAACTCCATAAATCCTACCTGACTGGCTAACCACGGGTCCGCCAGAGTCCCCGTCGCTCGTATTGGCCCCAAAAGTCTCGGAAAAAGCTTGACCGGCACCGGGCTCGAGATCGGGCGGTTTAGGGACGCTTCGGAAAGAGCAAATTACACCACTGCTTCGACCACTTACGCAGTAAATCTCTCGCGGTGCAGGCGTTCCAGTTCCTTGGACCGCTACAGATTGCTCATGCCCAGCCCGATTGCGAATCAGAATTACTTGACCAGAAGCACGAGGTTGCCAATCGACCACGATATGGCATCGCACGAAACCGCCAGATGTACTGTGGCACTGCTGGTGACGGCTGGACAAAGGCTCGATACGGACAAGGGCGAGGTCGTAACGCCCGGAGATCCAGGTGACGGCCCCGACGCTTACAGTGCCAACACGCACCGTCTGGCCAGTCTCCGATGCGCAGTGCCCAGCCGTTACAACGTAGCGAACCGCTCGCGCATACTGGGATAGCCGCGCAAATATGCCTGTGGAGCGAACGACCGGGCCAGCCGTGCAGACAGCATCTGGTGAAAAGTGTGGACCCGATCGAGTTCCGGCGAATACGAGCTGAGTTCCGGCTCTCACTGGCAAACTGTTCCGTGCAAGCGAATCAGCCGCATCTGCCGATTCCGAGATGACAGCGGGTGCGGCAAACGCAACAATCATCGCGACTATAGCGACAATTGCAGTCGGATGATTACGTGAACTTCGAATACCCATTAATACTCCATTACCCTGTGATCGCATTTGCCACGATCGCAAATTGCCAGCATAAAACGCCTGCGGACTCGTAGCCGGCATTCTCCGGAATAGTACAGCTATCCATAACGCTATACCGATGAAGCGAGTTGGGCGCTGAGGTTATGCTCAGGCGGGTATATGTGTCCCAGCGGAATCTGCGGCATGCTGCTTCGAGGCCGCGATCCGTCTAGAAGGGTCCCGCGGGCGTCCCGTTAGCGACTGGCTGCTCTTAGGCAACGCGGTCGACGATCGATTTCGCCCACCGTGTTCAGCGATCTGTCGCACCTAATCTATTCAGCCGCTTCCATCGTTGACGTGCGCGCAGAGATGTATCGCTGCTGGCGATGTTCAATTGTCAGATTCGATGACCCACAAGGTTGGTGTTATCGGTCACGACTCCACGCTTCGCCAAAGCCAACCACATCCGCCACTGGTTAAGAACAGGACTGCTGGAGGTTTGTTTGACTCGTTCGTTTATGCCGCGAGGGTGACCGTTCGGTCGATGATTGCCGCGTACTCATTCGGGGTCAACTTCCCCACACCACGTTGGCGCCGTTTCCGGTCGTAAATCCCCTCGATCCACGTAACGATCGCGCGCCGGAGCTCTTCCCGGGTCTCCCAACGTTTCAGGTTCAGAACGTTCTTCTGCAGAAGTGCGAAGGAACGCATTCGCCTACCTGTCAGGAGCCAACCGAACCAGCAGCACCTCCGCTTCAGACGCTTGTACCCGCCTGGGCAACCCCTGCAGTAAGCGGAGGGCAGGAGTGTCCCAGACCGCGTGCCTGCCGCCCACCATCCAAAGGCTCCCGCGTCCAATAGCTGAAACCAACACATTTCGGTCAAAGCATCGGCTGTCTCTAATGGTCCTTGGCTGGCCGCAGGCCTGCTGACAGGCTGGCGCGGTCCCGGCTCGTGGTGTGACTCTTCGGCTATCTGTCCGGCCCTGCGGCGTGACACTCGTCCGACTCGTTCGCCGCGGGAAGTGGGGCTGGTGCCAGCTCGTCCGCTGCGATGGCTTGATAGAAGGTCGTCCAACCCGTCACCTGGCTGTGAATCGTTAGAGATCCGCCCCGCAACGGCTCTCCCCGGGCCGGGAACCAACACGGTTCCCGTCTTGGAAGGAGTCCCGCATGCCCTTCGTCGCAGACGAGTACACGCATGTCATCGGCGTCGACACGCACGCCAGAACCCACACCTACGTCGTCCTCGCCCCCCCCGCACCGGCGGCATCGTTGATATAGCGACTCTTCCAACAAGTCCGGCGGGTGTCACCCGCGCACTGGCATGGATCGACCGTAGAACCGCCAGTCGACTCGCCGTGTCGAGGGGACTAGCTCTTCGTGTCGAGGGAACTAGCTCTTATTGAGCGTCCTTGACGGAAGCGCTGCAGCAGGCTCATATCCCTGTCGTCGAAGCGGCCGCCAAACGCAAGCCAGTTTTGAGGCTTCCAAGAGGAAGGCGCTCCCCAGCTCGCTCCACTTTTACAATTACGTCAGGACCCATCCGCCGGCTCAACAATCTGCCTGGACATCACAGCTAGCAAGGCTCAAAGGAAGCTTTCAGTGGCACTCCAGGTCAGGGTTCGAGAGTGTCGGTCTCCGTCGCCAGTGCGGCTGCGAGGTCGGCTTCCGAGGGCAGGGCAGCGCGGACCGCGGGTGGGAGGAGGTCGTAGCTGGCGACACCGATCGGGGTCTGCTGACCCGCGAGGGAGTACCGGACAACGGCGTCGTTCTTACCCGCCACCAGCAGCAGGCCGACGGTGTCAGCGTGCTGGGGGCGGCGGAGCTTGTCGTCGACGAGGGCGACGTAGAAGCCGAGCTGGCCGAGGTACTCGGGCTTAAACTTCCCGGTCTTGAGCTCGACGACCACCCACCGGAGCTGTCGATGACCACGTACCGGAGCTGCTCGACGTGGAAGAACAGCAGGTCGACGTAGAAATCGTCCCCGTCGACGTCGAAGTGCACCTGCCGGCCCACAAACGCGAACCCTTCGCCGAGCTCGCGGAGAGTGTCGATGATCCGGTCGACGAGTGGCTGCTCGAGGTGGCGTTCCTTCGCGTCGCCATCCAGGGCGATGAAGTCCAGCACATATGGGTCTTTCGTGATCTGCTGCGCCAAGTCCGACTCGGCCGGTGGAAGGACCTCGGCGAAGTTCGTCGGCGCCGCCTCCAATCGGGTATGCGCATCGGACCGGATCTAGTGCCCGAGGACATTCCGGGACCAGCCATGCGCAGCCGCTTGGGCGGCGTACCAGTCCCGGAGCTCACGATCGTCGAGCCGGTCCAGGAGGACGGTGATGTGACCCCATGGCAGTTGTGCAACAGCCTGTTGCAAAGTCTGCTCCTCCGGCCAAGCCGCCCCGAACGCACGCATGTACGCAAGGTTGCGTGGGGAGAACCCCTTGATCTCCGGGAACTCCGCACGCAGATCCGCCGCGAGCCGACCGATGACGTTACTCCCCCACCCCTCATCGCC